>NZ_JAHEBC010000029.1 GCF_024642405.1 Algoriphagus sp.
AGACTTTATAGGTTTCAAGATTGGGCTTTTTAAAGAAGAGTTTTCAAAAAATCCGATTCGAAAAGCTGAAGTTATTCGAGAGGTTATCCAATCTATTGGAAAGATTCCCGATCCAATCATTCGGTCTGTTTATGCGAAAGAAGCAGGCTCATTATTAGAAGTAGAGGAGGATATTATCCATACCGAGCTGAACAAATCTTTGATTAAAACTCAAAGAGATCATTATAATAAACAGCAGGAAAATTTTGAACAGGAGGCTGGATTTGAAGAATTTCTTCCTACCGAAGACAAAATATCCTTTTCTGATATTTTAAAAGTTCAAGAAAGGGAAATGATTAGGCTCCTGATGAATTATGGATGGGAAATGCTGGATCAGGAAGATTTACATCTTTGCGATTATTTACTTTCGGAAACTGAAGAACTTAAGTTTGAAACTCCAGTTTATGAAAAAATATTACTCACCTACAGGCAAATACTGAGAAGGGGTGAAGTTCCAACTGTAGAATTTTTTATAAGACAAAAGGATGAGGAAATGAGACAGGAAATTATCGACTTGGTTACTCCAAGACATGAAGTTTCCACTCACTGGCATGAAAAATTCCAGATATTCATCAATACTGAAGCAGATAATCTCTCTATAACGGGCTTTAAAAGTATATTAAGGTTAAAACGAAGAGTTGTTCAAAAGATGATGGAGGAAGCCAAGCAAAAAATTAAATCTGCAGAAAGTGAAAAAGAAATCGATTCTAAAATTGAGGAATTACAAATGATTTACTTTGAGTTAAAGAAAGTACAGTTAGAAATTGATAAAGAACTTGGGATAGTAATTGGATAAACCAAACTTTCTTTGGTCTCAAAGTGTTTTGTAAGGAAACCGTGTAAATTTGCAATTCTAAAAAGAATTCAACCCCAAATCCTGTGGAAAATTATCAGTTAGATACCATTGAAGATGCTATAGAAGCAATAAAGAATGGCGAAGTGATCATCGTGGTAGATGATGAGGACAGAGAAAATGAAGGTGACTTCATTTGTGCTGCTGAAATGATTACTCCTGAAATTGTAAATTTCATGGCAACGCATGGAAGAGGTTTGATATGTGCTCCTCTAATCGAGGATCGTTGCGATCAACTAGGTTTGGATATGATGGTAGGGCAGAATACAGCTGTATATGAAACGCCATTTACTGTCTCTGTGGATCTGATTGGACATGGTTGTACGACTGGAATATCAGCTTCTGACAGAGCTAAAACAATTAAGGCTTTGGTTGATGACAGTATTGATCCAAGTGAATTAGGAAAGCCAGGACACATTTTTCCCTTAAAAGCTAAGCGTGGAGGTGTATTAAGAAGAGCTGGTCATACGGAGGCAGCTATTGATTTTTCAAGATTGGCCGGATTATCTCCGGCAGGAGTTTTGGTAGAAATCATGAATGAGGATGGTACTATGGCGAGGTTGAATGACCTTTTTAAAGTAGCTGAAAAATTCAATCTGAAACTTGTTTCAATTAAGGATTTGATCGCATACAGATTGAAGAATGAATCATTGATCAAAAGAGAGATTGGTGTTGAAATGCCTACTGAATTCGGTGATTTTGACTTAATAGCATTCAAACAGACTAACACGGATGAAATCCATATGGCACTGATCAAGGGCACTTGGTCCCCAGAAGAATCAATTTTGGTAAGAGTTCATTCTTCATGTGTAACAGGAGATATATTCGGCTCTTGTAGATGTGATTGTGGCCCTCAATTACATGCAGCTATGGATATGGTGGAGAAAGAAGGGAAAGGAGTGGTTTTGTATATGAATCAAGAAGGGAGAGGTATTGGCCTTCTCAATAAATTGAAAGCCTATAAGCTTCAAGATCAAGGGATGGATACTATTCAGGCAAACTTGGCTTTGGGTTTGCCTATGGATAGCAGAGATTATGGAGTTGGTGCCCAGATTCTTCGTGATTTAGGGGTTAGCAAAATCAAATTAATATCAAACAATCCGCAAAAACGGGTAGGTTTAATTGGCTACGGTCTTGAGATAGTAGAACAAGTGCCCATAGAAATCAAACCTAATCCTCATAATGAGCGATATCTTCAAACAAAAAGAGACAAGATGGGCCACAATATTTTGAAGTAAAATGTTGTTAAATTAATTATTGATAAGAAAGTAATTCTAACTTGGGATACGGATTTACGTTAAATAAGACATGACGAAAACCATGAAAAAAGCAATATTCACTTTAAGCTTAATTTTCTTGGGCCTTGTTTCAGTCTGGGCACAGGAACAATTCCCATCTCAGATTTGGCATAAAGGAAATATCTATGGGAGTGATGGTCAAAATTTTTCTGGATTAATAAAGTATGATCTGGAAAATAATTTGGTTCAGCTTAAAAGTGAAAGTATCATTACCTTTACCGCATCAAATGTTTCTAATTTTGAAATTTATGATGAAATCTTCGGTGGTGTTAGAACGTTTTACAGTCTACCGTTTAGTTTAAATGGTGATTATGAAACACCTATCTTTTTTGAAGTTTTAACACAAGGGAATGATATTGCGCTACTTTGTAGAGAATATATTGCCACAGATTCAAGAAGTATGGGGTCTTATGGAGCTATGGGAATGAATCCATTTTGGGGTCCCCAAACTATGATAGGTTACCGTTTAGCTTTTAATTATTTCTTTTTTAAAGATGGAAAAATCCAAAAATATAGTCTAAAGAAAAAAGACTTATTTGATTATTTGACGGGTCATGATCAGGAAATAGATTTGTTTATGAGAAAAAACAGATTGGAGCATGACAAACGGGGTGATCTATTAAGAATCACCGCCTATTATAACGAATTGAACAAAAACTAATGCCCAAACCACTTATTCTCGTTTCAAATGATGACGGGATCACTTCAAAAGGAATTAGGATTCTAGTTTCTGCAATGAAAAAATTGGGAGAAGTTGTGGTAGTTGCGCCAGACAGTCCTCAATCTGGAATGGGCCATGCCATTACGATAGGAGAAACATTAAGGCTATCTGAAGAAGATATTTTTGAAGATGTCAAAGCTTTCAAATCAAGTGGTACACCTGCTGATTGCGTAAAATTAGCCAAACACCATGTTTTAAAAGATAGGACGCCAGACTTGGTAGTCAGTGGTATAAATCATGGATCCAATACTTCGATTTCAGTTTTATATTCAGGAACTATGTCTGCTGCCATAGAAGGAGCTCTTGAGGGATTGCCTTCAATAGGTTTTTCTTTGTGCGATTACTCATCTCATGCTGATTTTTCCCATGTAGAAGAATGGGTTGAGAAAATAGCAAAACAAGTTTTAGAAAATGGGATTGCAAAAGGAATTGCATTAAACGTAAACTTTCCTCCAAAAAGAAACGAATCTATAAAGGGAATAAAAATTTGTCGTCAGGCTGAAGCGAAATGGCAGGAGGAATTTGATGAAAGAATGGACCCCAATGGTAGGAAATACTTTTGGATGGCGGGTAATTTTGTGAATTTCGATAAGGGGGAAGACAATGATGAATGGGCTATTGCAAATAATTATATTTCGATTGTCCCTTGTCAATATGATTTAACTGCTCATCATGCAATCAGTCAAATAAATAAAGATTGGGATTGGGATAATTTGTAAATTGAATAATAAAATCTCAAATTTTTTATTTAGGTCATTTATTAATTCGGGTTTTTAGACAGTTAAATAACTATTTCATAAACTGGATTTAGTTTTTTTTCGTCTTTAAAATATTTTGTCGTTTTTTGGAATTGAAAATTTTTGGTGTGAAAAGAATTAGACACATACTGGTTGTATTTTTAATTTTCTCATGGTTCCATGAGTCAAAATCTCAGTCCGTAGAAAACGTGGACAGTCTTAAATCTGCACTATCTGATGCAGAAGGGCCAAATCGAATCGATATTTTAAATTTATTGGCTACTAATTTAAGAGAGTCCGAGCAAGAATTAGCCTTGAGTTATGCTTTACAGGCTGAATTGCTTGCACATTCACTTCAAGATATAGCCGGAGAAAGTTTAGCAAAAGAAAATATCGGTTGGATTTTCTATAGAAGGGGGAAATGGTTAAAGTCCTTCGAATATACTGCGGATGCTTATGAACTTGCTATCCAGTCAAAAGATAATATTGTTGCTGCTAGGCTTTTGAATAGTATGGGGGCACTTTATTATGAACAGAATAATTTCGCTTTAGCCATTGAGCATTTCAAAAAAGCCTATGCTTTTAGTAAGGAAGAAGGGGATCTTTACACTGAGATTAGAAGTTTGAATAATGTGGCATTCAATTTCAGTCAAATGAAAGAATATGATTCAGCTCTTTATTATGCCAATTATTCAATCCAATTGAACAAAAAATCAGGTTCTCCTTACTTAACAGCTTTTGCAAACAGGGTCGTAGGGGATGTGTATTTTAATCGAGGTCAATATGACAGTGCTGCTATCATATTCCAATCCTCTTTAGAGGACTCTAGGACCCAAAAAGTAAAGAGTACAGAAGCTAGCGTAATTCATAGATTAGGTGCCACTTATTTAAAACTAGGAAAACTAGATGAAGCAGAGAAGATCCTAAAAGAAGGAGTTAAAGTATCTGAAGAGAATAAATTTCTTGATGAGCTCGCAAAAAGCCATAAGTATTTGTCCCAAGTCTACGAAGCAAAAGGGGATCTAATAAATGCCTTTGATCAACAAAAAACATATTTGATTTTAAATGATTCTTTAGTTGATAAAGGAAATACAGATAGGATAGCTCTTCTTCAAGGGATGTTTCAAGAAAACTTAGATAAGTCTGAATTGGATCTTTTGAAGGCACAAAATGAAAATCAAGCCCAAAGGATAAAATTGAATCGACGAAACAATTGGATATTAGGAATAGCAATCGTATTGATCCTAAGTCTCCTAGTATGGCTTTATTTTTTAAATAGGAATATTAAAAGATACAATAAATACCTTCTTCAGCAGAAGGCTTTGATTAAAGATCAGAATAAGGAGTTTGAGGCTAAATCAATTCAATTAACAAAAATAAATGAAACTAAAAACAAACTGTTTTCGATCTTAGGACATGATTTGAAAGGCCCAGTTGGCCAAGTGAAGTCTGTAGTAGACTTATTGGTGAAAGGCATGCTTTCCAGAGACGAATTTGACCAATTAGTCAAAATCTTAAATAAAGATATTGATACGGTTTATTTTACCTTAAACAATACTTTGAAATGGTCAATGTCTCAAATGGAAGGGTTTAGGATAAAAAAGAATACTTTAAACCTTTCAAAAATTGTTGATTCTACGATTACTCTTATTGATTCCCAATTGATTGAGAAGAATATTTCTATTTTGAATAGTATGCCTGAAAAGGTCAAAGTCTATGCAGATTCAGATTTGATGGAGGTTGTAATCAGGAATATTTTGAATAATGCAGTAAAGTTTTCAAAGAGAAATGAAAAAATTGAGATTTCAGTATCCAATCAAAATCATTTCGTAAAATGGTGTGTTTTAGATCATGGAATTGGAATGACCAAAGATCAGATCAAGGAGATATTGGGAATCGATTATGCCATAACAAATTCACAACAAGGAACAGATATGGAAAAAGGGTCAGGGCTAGGACTTCAGCTTTGTAAAGAATTTATTCGAATGAACGGAGGAGAGATTTTCATTGAAAGTACGATAGGAAAAGGCACTAAAATTTGCGTAACAATTCCCGAAAAAGATTTAACTGATGAGGTGAATACCCTCAGAAATAAGGAATTCTTCCAATCTTAGTTCACTTTTTAAAATACCCAAGTCGACCATTTCATTCATTGCTTTTTTTAGGCCAGAAACAGATATTTCTCCATTTACTGCCCATTGGGTTTGAGCCAGCCAGAGTTTTACATCTTCTAGTTTTAAGTTATAATGAGTAGAGATTTCTTCGGCTGTAGAATTGGAAGTCTGAAGATTTTGCGATTCCTGATATACCAAATCACGTAACTCTAAAATTAGCTCTTCGAATCTATTTAGAGCTTTTTGTGAAGCAACCATTACGAAACATGGCCAGGGACTTGGTACCTCTCCAATTCTTTTGAATTCTCCTGAATCAACCCAAGGCTTCGTAGTGAATTTTTCCCAAAGAAAAAGTTCGGATTTATCAGCTGTCATTTTCCCAAGTGCTCCTTGAAGATTACCAACTATTTCAAAATTTAAATTGGCTTTGTTCCAATTTTCTCTTTTTGCAAGAACATAGGACATCAATTGAGAACCAGATCCGATTCTACTTACTAGGAACAAGGGTTTTTTAATTTGAGAAATGCTATTAATTAAGCTTTTACCATATATGTGGATTCCCCAAACCAAGGGTGAAAGTACTTGAAAACCGATCATTTTGGATGGCGATCCATTTTCGAAATCCTGAAGAAAACTTTCTGTCAATATCAAAGCTATATCTGTTTCGTCATTCCGAATAGCCAGATTCATTTGACCAGATCCCCTAGATTCTTCAATCCACTCTAATTTTAAACCCCGTGAAATAAAGGGTTGTTTAGCTATGACCTTTTTCCAAGGAAGATTAAAATGCTCTGGTACTCCAGTGACGCGAAGTGTTTTCATTTTACAAAAATGATCAAAAGAATATAAAATGATAGCCACTTTTTAAAGTGATCAATAAAACATTAATCATGTGTAACACTTTTATCCTTTATCATAAGGTTGCTTAACCCAGCTAAAATCAATAATAAGCCAGCAAGAAGCATGGTATTAATCACATCTTCTCCAAAAATCGCCTTATAAAGAAAATTCACTCCTCCCAAAGCCGCTACAATTTGTGGAATAACTATAAACATGTTGAAGATACCCATGAAAACTCCCATTTTCTTTGGATCAACAGAACTCGATAGCATTGCATAAGGCATTGATAAAATACTGGCCCAAGCTATCCCCACCAGAGTAAAGCTTAGATGAAGCATCCAAGGCTCACTAATAAAATAAATTGAGATAAAACCAAACCCACCTGCTACTAAACTGAAAAGGTGGAGAAGCTTTCGGTTGATCTTATATTTACTCGTAAAAAAAGCCAGAATCAAAGCATAAATCATGGAGACAAGCCCATAAGTCCCTAAATAGTTTCCGACATTATCCGCAGCATTATTGTATGCCGCACTGCTCGTATCAGTCACTCTAAAGACATGCTCTGTTATAGCCGGTGTTGCAAAACTCCACATCGTGAAGAATGCAAACCATGAAAAAAATTGGACTACGCCTAACTGCTTCATTACTTTTGGCATGCCAGAAATATTGGAAAAGATTTCTTTTGAGCCTTGAAGAAATCCTTTGTTTTTCTCCGATTTGAATTTATCCAAATCTTCCGGCGGATATTCATCAGTAGTAAGAATGGTGTATAAAATCGAACAGAATAATACCAAGGCACCTACAGCAAAAGCATATTTTACAGAGTCAGGAATTACCCCAGGTGCAGCAGTATTTGGTACTCCGATTTTAGTCATAATCCAAGGCAAGTTGGAGGCTACCCAAGTCCCTATCCCAATAATTAATGTTTGGACTACAAAACCGTAAGATCTTTGAGAATAAGGAAGTTTATCTGCAACCAATGCCCTGAACGGCTCCATACTAATATTTATGGAAGCATCTAAGATCCATAGTGCACCTGCAGCCATCCAAAGAGCCGAAGAATAGGGGGCTAAAAATAAAGCGATGGTACTTAATACTGCCCCAATAAAGAAGAATGGTTTTCTTCTTCCAAATCTTGGTGACCAAGTATGATCACTTAAATAGCCAACTATTGGCTGCACCAAAAGACCAGTAAGGGGAGCAGCTATCCACAAAAAGGGGATCGTATCCTTGTCGGCTCCCAGTGTTTGAAAGATTCTAGACATGAACCCTCCTTGAAGTGCAAAACCAAATTGGATTCCTAAAAATCCAAAACTCATATTCCAGATTTGCCAGAAACTTAATTCTTTTTTTATAAGGGTCATTTGGGGTTATTAGTAAATATACCTTCTTGTTAATTTCAATTTAAATCACTGATAATTATCTCCTTGTTTGTGTATTCTATTTCTAAATAGGGTAATAATTCTAACTCAAAAAATGGATGTTCCGATTCTGGAAGTGGATCAAATTCTGTGAGTTTATTCAAGAAAGAGAAATTCTCATAATTCAGCTTTTTGGTTGATCCGTTTAATTTAACTTCTTGGTTATCAAAACCATGAAAGTAAATTTTGACTTTTGAATATTCACTTTCGTAATTTCCTTCAGCATGATTGATAATGAATTCTTGTTTATTGGAATTAAAATTCAAAAGTCTCTCATGAAATTCGCCGTTTTTAAAATCCCAAGATAATCCGTCATCTTCATAATGGTTAAATTTTCCATCAGCTCCCGCATATAAATGAACTCTAAGTATACCATCGTTCTTTTGACCAGTATTTGAACCTTCAGATTGCATGGTAAAAATGCTTCCAGCCTTCACATATACAGGTAAATAACTCAATGGGCAATCCTGGAAAATTATTTGATTTCCGTTAAAAAATTTATCTGAATACAAATAATACCAATTTCCTTGAGGTAAATAAACTTTGGTGATTTCCTTATGACTTTCCACTGGCGCAATCAAAAAAGTATCGCAAAAGATATATTCGTTTTGAAATGCTGATTGATAGATTTTTGGATCGTTACTATAATCAATCGCCAAACTTGCCGATAAGGGTAGACCACTTTCCGAAGACTCTTTAAATTTGCAATAGATAGTTGGGATCAGTTGATACCTCAAATTTATGTAGTTTCTTGATATCTCTTCAACTTCCTCCCCAAATGCCCAAGGCTCCGCATCTTTACTGTTTATCATGGAATGAGCTCTAAAAAATGGGGCAAATGCACCAATACTCATCCATCTCGCGAAAAGACCTTTGCTTGCTTCTCCTGCAAAACCTCCAACATCATAACCCGCAAAAGAAACGCCAGTCAATCCTAAACTATTAACTAATCGAATACCTGCGAGCATATGTTCATCACTTGCTTGGTTATCCCCTGTCCAAGCTGCAGCGTAGCGCTGAATTCCTGCAAAGCCTGACCTTGTTAATACAAAAGGCCTTTCTTTAGGATTCTGCAATATTGAACCTTCTTGAGTCGCCCTTGCCATTTGCATCCCATAGATGTTCCTTGATTTTCGGTGAGAGGATGGACTTCCATCCATATCAAACTCTATTAAATTAGGAGTAAATTGGCCCCAAGATGCTGGTTCATTCATATCTGTCCAGAATCCGTCAACACCCGCTTCAGTATAAAATTCCATTTTCTCAGCCCACCACTTTCTGGTTTCTGGTTTTGTGAAATCAGGGAACCCACACCATCCCGGCCATACCTGAGCTATGTAATTCTGACCATCTGGGTACTTTACGAACAAACCGTTTTGTTGGCTTTCGTCATAAGGAATGTAGCCTTCTTCTTTTTTAATACCTGGGTCTAAAATCACGACTACCCGAAACCCCAATTGCTTGAGCTTTGATATCATACTTTTTGGATCAGGAAAATTCACGCCATCAAAAGTGAAGACCTTGTATTTTTCCATATGGTGGATATCCAAATAGATAACATCCGCGGGGATATTTTTATCCCGAAAAGTATTAGCCAGACTTACTACTTCTTTGTCTGGATAATATGAATATCTGCACTGTTGAAATCCCAAGGCCCATTTTGGAGGCATTTTCATTCTCCCTGTCAAAGAGGTATAAGTAGAAATTATTTCAGAAACCGAGGACTCATGAATAAAATAATAATCCATATCTCCATCTTCAGCGCTGAAATACATAAATCGATCCGTGGATGCACCAAAATTAAAAATTGATTTATGTGTATTGTCAAAATAAATCCCGTAAGCCCCTTGATCATGGACGCCGATGTAAAAAGGAAAACTCATATACAAAGGATCATCTTCGACTCCGTATCCAAAATAATCAGTATTCCAATTGACATAGGTTTTTCCAGATCTATTTAGGTTACCTGTTTTTTCTCCTAAGCCTATAAATTTTTCGTTTTTTTGAACTTGCTTATAACAAGTTACTTCCGAACCAATCCATGAAGTCCCAAAAGTGTCATCTGCGTTAATTAATTTATCATTTAGGTCGAAAAAAGAAATATTGAAATTTTTAAGATTCAACTTCAATTTAATCTTTGAAGTCGTTAGTTCAATATTCCCGAATTTTTCCTCTAAGGAATATTCTGTCTTTTCAGGATTGGAACAAATAGAATATAAATTGGGATCAAAACTATCAAAAGGGCTTGCTTGAATCCTTATAACTCCAGATTGAAAAACAGTCACTTGAAAATTCCCGGATTCTGTTTTTCCTAAAAACCCTGATGTAGTTTCTTTCCAAGAACTTACGGATCCCATCGCTTTGAATCGGGCAGAGTTGTTTGCGTTTTTTTGGATTTCTGTCATGAATTTTGCCTCCTAAAATAGGGAGGAGAAATGCTAAAATAGGAACGAAATTGAATAGTTGAAATCGAACTCAATCAATAGATTACAACTTATTAACTGCTTTTTGAATAAGTTGACGTCTTAATTGAAAAAGAAGGCCTATTTAAACGCTTGCAACAAAAAATAAAAAAAATAAATTTTTTATTCATTGAAGTCTTTAAGACGATTTTCTAGGGATTAACTCAGTTTTTAAGATGATGGGTGAGTTAATTTGATCAGGCTCTATTTTCTTTTCAATCATATCTAAAAGCAATTCGGTTGCTTTTTTTCCAATAATGAAACCTGGTTGAAAAAACTTAAGAAACTATACTTTTTGAGGATTTAAAAATCTATCCTGTTCACACGGAAGGACAAGTGAAAATAAGATTTCCTTTTGAAATGTCAGGGGCAAAATATCGAATTATTGATATGACTGGTAGAGTTTTAATGGAAGGAGTTTCTCAATCCGGGCAAGAAATTTTAGAATTAGATGTAAGGGATTTTCAGGCAGGGATTTATATCTTTGAAGCATTCGATACAAAAAGAGCGCTGTTTAAGCGTTTCATTAAGAATTAATCAAATCTAATTTACCTATGAAATTTAAACCTGGAGTAAAATACGGTGAGGAGCTTAGAGATCTCTATGCTTACGCAAAAGAGAATGAGTTTGCGATGCCTGCAGTCAATGTCATCAATACAAATTCTGTAAATGCTGTGATGGAAACAGCAAAAAAAGTAAACTCCCCAGTAATCATTCAATTTTCTAATGGTGGGGCTCAATTTTTCGCAGGAAAGTCCTTGGCTAATGATAAACAACAAGCAAGTATAGCTGGTGGGATTTCTGGTGCACATCACGTTCATTTGATGGCTGAAGCTTATGGTGTGCCGGTAATTTTACATACTGATCATGCTGCCAAGAAGTTATTGCCTTGGATAGATGGCCTTTTAGAGGCTGGTAAAGCATATTATGCAACTCATAAGAAGCCTTTATATAGTTCACATATGCTTGATCTCTCAGAAGAACCTCTTGAGGAAAATGTGGAGATTTCATGTCAGTATTTCAAGGAATTTGAAAAATTGGATATGGCTATTGAAATAGAACTGGGGGTAACTGGAGGAGAAGAAGATGGAGTAGATAATACTGATATAGACTCCTCTAAACTTTATACCCAGCCTGAGGAAGTAGCCTATGCGTATGAACACCTGAAAAAAATTGGTGATTTATTCACAGTCGCAGCCGCTTTTGGGAATGTTCATGGGGTGTATAAACCAGGAAACGTTAGTTTGAAACCTATAATTCTTAAGAATTCCCAGGATTTCATTAACAAAAAGTACGGATCAACTGGCAAGCCATTGAATTTTGTGTTTCATGGTGGTTCGGGTTCAACTGTTGAAGAAATCAGAGAAGCCAATAGCTACGGTTCTATCAAAATGAATATCGATACAGATATGCAATGGGCATTCTGGGAAGGTATTTTAAATAATTATAAAAAGAATGAGGCATATCTTCAGACTCAATTGGGAAATCCTGATGGAGCAGATAGTCCAAACAAGAAGTATTACGATCCAAGAAATTGGTTACGTAAAGGCGAGGAAAACTTCGTTAAAAGACTTGAGTTGGCTTTCGATATGCTAAATGCTGTTAATAGAAATTAATTCTAGCAAACTCAAAAAAAGTCACTTTGATCAAAAGTGACTTTTTACTTTTACTCTAATTCAAATGTTAAAACTCAAAAAAATCTCCCTACTCATGGGATTAGCTATCGTATCATCATGTGATCAAAAGCCATCTAATTTGGAAAAAAATTATTGGCCAAAAGCTGGTGTTACTTATGAGATTTTCGTCCAATCATTTTATGATTCAGATGGAGATGGAATAGGAGATTTAAATGGGGTCACAGAAAAATTAGATTATGTTTCAGAGTTGGGCGCCAATGCAATATGGTTTATGCCCATTATGCCTTCTCCGAGCTACCACAAATATGATGTGACTGATTATAAAGCTATCCATCCAGACTATGGAACGATGGATGATTTTAAAAAGCTTTTAGATGAGGCTCATCAAAGGGATATAAAAATTATCATTGATTTGATTATTAACCACAGTAGTAGCGAGCATCCCTGGTTTAAAGAATCTAAAAAGGGGAGGGATAATCCTTATCGGGATTATTATGTTTGGGCGCAAAAGGACACCATAGCGGATTTTATAGAGAAGAAAGTAATTACGCTAGATTCGGATAATATTACCCAATGGCATGACCCTGGGATAGGGGAAGACTTTTATTATGGTTTTTTTATTGGCGGAATGCCAGATTTGAATTTTGATAACCCTAAACTAAGGCAAGAAATCTATGATATAGGGAGATTTTGGTTGGAAGAGATTGGAGTAGATGGATTTAGGCTTGATGCTGCTAAGCATATTTATCCAGATGATAGGGCTGAAGATAATCATGAATTTTGGAAAGATTTTAGAGCTGAAATGACCAAAATTAAACCCGATGTCTATTTGGTTGGAGAAGTTTATGATAAAAAAGAAGTGGTAGCTCCATTTCTTCCGGGTTTACCCGCTTTATTCAATTTCGACTTTCACTATACCTTAATTGAATCTCTCAATAAGCAAGATGGGATGTTATTAGTGAATAAGGAAAAAGCAGTTTTAGATTATTATAACAGCATTACTCCTGACTTTATTGATGCCACTATTTCATCCAATCATGATCAACCTAGACTTTTGAATGAATTAAATTCTGACTCTGAAAAATACAAACAAGCCATAGCTATTCTGATGAGTATGCCTGGCGCACCATATATTTATTATGGTGAGGAAATCGGAATGCTTGGATTAAAGCCTGATGAACAAATAAGAGAACCATTTCTTTGGGATGTCCAATCAAAAGATAAAGGAAGAGCGACCTGGATTAAACCGGTTTATTCTACAGACAAAACCGTTACTCCTTTAGCACTTCAACAAAAAGACCCCACTAGTTATTTCAATCATTACAAGCAAGTGATTCATCTAAGAAATTCCAGTCCTGCTTTGGCAATTGGTACTTTGGAGTTAGCTAAAGAATCTTATCCTAAGGCCATCATGGCATATCAAAGAAATTCAAATCAACAGGAATTGTTTATAATCCATAACATTGGAGATTCTAATGTTGAAATAGATTTACCTTCAGGTTTTGAAAAATCTTACTACCAACTAGGTGATGTAGATCTTTCGAAGGATAAAGTGAGCTTAGGGAAAAATTCTTCTATTTTCTTGGAAAAATAATTAAGGGCTCGTTGGAGCCCTTTTTTTAATTAGGTTGATAAGATCTTGGCAATTCTGAAATCTTCTTCATCTACTGATTTATCATCAATAATTGCTTTTTTGATTGGGGTATAAACTACTTTATTGTTTATTAACCCTGCCATCACATCATATTTGCCTTGAAGCAGACCTTCCACAGCAGCCACACCAAGTTTTGAAGCTAACAACCTATCAAATGAGGAAGGAGCTCCTCCTCTTTGTAAATGTCCCAGAATGGTGACTTTGATGTCGTAAGAAGGAAGGAATTTTTTAACCTTTTCAGCAATTTCTCCTGCTCCACCACTTTTTCCACCTTCTGCTACAATCACAATATTGGAGGATTTTTTTGCCTTGGATCGGATTTTTAATTTATCTACCAACTGATCAATTGGCATCTTCTTTTCAGGGATTAAAATTGCCGCAGCAGCGCTTCCAATTCCTGCGTTTATTGCGATAAATCCCGCATCTCTTCCCATAACTTCCACGAAAAATAATCTGTCATGGGAAGTAGCTGTATCTCTAATTTTATCGATTGCCTCAATCGCAGTGTTACAAGCCGTATCAAATCCAATAGTAGAGTCAGTTCCAGACAAATCATTGTCTATTGTACCAGGCAATCCAATCGATGGGATGCCAAATTCTTGAAAGAATAAGTGCGCACCTGTTAAGGAACCGTCTCCTCCAATTACTACCAGTGCATCTATTCCATGTGCTTTTATATTTTCATAAGCTTTACTCCTTCCTTCGGGAGTTCTAAATTCTGCACTTCTTGCCGACTTTAAGAAGGTACCACCTCTTTCTAAAACATGGGTGATATTTTTGGAATCGAGTTTCTTGATATCATTTTGGATGAGTCCTTCATAACCACGGTAAATACCATACATTTCCAAATTATAATAAAACCCAGCTCTTACTGCGGCTCTTATAGCGGCGTTCATTCCAGGAGAATCTCCTCCTGAGGTTAACACACCAATTTTTTTTATAGTCTTAGGTTCCATTTAAGGTTTATTATAGGCTTTTGAACATTAATTCTGCAGAAGCAGGATTTGTGGCTAATGGAATATTATGAACGTCACAGATTCTCATCAACATTTGTACGTCAGGCTCATGAGGGTGTTTATCCAAAGGGTCTCTAAAGAATATTACCATATCAAGTTCCTTTTGGGCAGCCATAGCAGCAATTTGAGCATCTCCCCCTAAAGGTCCCGATAATAATTTTTCTACTTCAAAACCAGATTTTTCAATATGTGAGCCTGTAGTACCTGTGGCTACGAGATTTACATCCGCTTTTTCGAGGATTTCCCGGAACCTGCTTAAAAAATGCACCATGTCGGCTTTCTTTCCATCATGGGCAATGAGAGCAATTTTCATGTATAGGATATAATAGGTTTGAAGCCAAAGTTAGAAAAAAATCCTTTTTTATAGCTTTGGATAAATTAATTAAACGTGAATTTATATAATAGGGCTGTTTACTTTTGAAATTCTTTTTTTTGAATTTTAGGAACGATTTTTTCAAGATGAAATAAAAATGTGTACTCCATTGCCAATTCTTTAAGAGCATTAAATCTTCCTGAAGCTCCTCCGTGTCCAGCCTCCATATTAGTGTGAAGAAGTAAAAGGTTCTGATCAGTTTTTAATTCTCGAAGCTTAGCTACCCACTTCGTTGGTTCCCAATATTGAACTTGACTGTCATGTAACCCGGAAGTTACCAACAAATTTGGGTATGCTTTTTCCTCAATATTATCATAAGGAGAATAAGAAAGCATGTATTCGTAAAACTCTTTATCTTTTGGATTACCCCACTCCTGAAATTCTCCTGTCGTCAAAGGGATACTTTCATCCAGCATAGTAGAAACTACATCTACAAATGGTACACTTGAAATTATTCCATTGAAAAGATCAGGTCTCATATTCATGACGGCTCCCATTAATAGGCCTCCAGCACTTCCGCCCATTGCATACAAATGAGGAGTAGAGGTGTATTTTTCGTCAATCAGATGTTCAGCACAAGCTATAAAATCAGAAAAAGTGTTTTTCTTTTTTAGCATTTTACCATCCTCGTACCAATGTCTTCCCAAGTCTTCACCTCCTCTAATATGTGCTATCGCAAATACAAAACCTCTATCTAATAGGCTCAATCGACTAGAGGAGAAATATGCTTCCATGCTAAATCCGTAAGATCCATATGCATATAAAAGGAGGGGGTTTTTGCCATCCGGGTTAAATAGTTCTTCCTTGTAAACCAAAGAAATTGGTACCATCACTCCATCCTTTGCTTTAGCCCAAACTCTCGCAGATTGGTAAAGATTTTGATCGTAGCCACCAACCACCTCCTGCTGTTTAAGAAGTATTTTTGTCTTTAAAGACATATGGTAATCAAATATGCTGGAAGGAGAAACTAGGGAGTTGTATCCAAACCTTAAAATTTCAGTGTTAAATTCAGGGTTTGTGCTTATCCATGCTGTATAAGTCTCATCATCAAATTCCAATTGATGCCCCTCAGAACCGTCCCAAGGTTTAATTAATATTTGAACCAATCCATTACTTCTTTCTTGAGTGACTAAGTAACTTGAGAATAAATCAAAATCTTCAAGTAAAACACTTTCTCTATGAGGGATTACATCTTCCCAATTATTTTTAGAAGGGGAGGAGATTGGTGCCTTTACGACTTTGAAGTTTTGGGCATTTTCGTTTGTGCGAATCCAAAAATATTTCCCATAATGATCTGCTGCATATTCTAAATAGGGGATTCGCTTTTGGAGAAGTTGAAATTCGGCCTCAGGCTTATCTGATTTTAAGAACCTGATTTCTGAAGAAATGGTGCTTTCAGAATGAATGAATAGATATTCTTCTGATTTAGTGCTTACCACATGACAAGAGAATTCTTCATCTGATTCTTCAAAAACCAACTCATCATTTTCGATTGAAGACCCCAGTATATGTTTGTAGATTCTGTTTGACCTAAGCGTTTCTGGATCTTGCTTGGAATAAAAAATGGTCTTATTGTCTGAAGCCCAAGCTAAGTTTCCAGTTACATTTGGGATAGACTCCGATAATATTTGGCCAGATACCAAGTCTTTAAAATAGATTGTGTAAATTCTTCTGCCGACTTCGTCAGCTGCAAAAGCCAATAGATTCTGATTTGGTGAGCTGGAGGTTCCTCCAACCTGAAAATAACTTTTTCCTTCTGCCAATATATTGACATTCAATATAATCTCCTCAGGATTATCCAATGAATCCTTTTTACGGCAATAAATAGGATATTCAGCTCCCTTTTCATACCGTGCATACCAGAAAAAGCCAGATTTAAAATATGGTACGCTTTGATCATCTTCCTTGATTCTACCTTTTATTTCTTCAAAAAGAAAAGACTGAAATTCCTCAGTATGTTTTAATTGATCTTTGAGATAAGCGTTCTCTTGATTTAAATAATTAATTACTTCAGGGTTTTCCCTTTCTCGCATCCAGAAATAATTGTCAATACGTTTATGTCCGTGTATTTCTAAAACTTTTGGCTTTTTTACTGCTATAGGTGGTTTCATATCTCGAATTTCAATGCTGCAATGTTAATTAAAAATTTTGGCGGAAGGTTCCCTAATTTTCTAAAGAAATAGAATGTAAGGCCAACTAATAATGAGAAAAAATGGAGAGTATTTTTCTTAACTCTTGTTTGTGAAAGAAATTATTGAAATATTCAAATTAATTATCAACCACTAACCTTTTCTATATGGGAATGCTTAAAGAATTTAAAGAATTTGCTATCAAAGGCAATGTCGTCGACCTTGCTGTCGCAGTAATCATTGGTGGGGCATTTGGAAAGATTGTTTCTTCCTTTGTCAATGACATAGTTATGCCTCCAATCGGAATATTGTTAGGTGGGATGGACTTTAAGAAATTAGCAGTTGTTTTAAAAGAAGCAGTTGTGGATGATGCTGGTGAAGTTGTTACAGCTGCCGTGACTTTGAATTATGGTTCATTTATACAAAATGTGGTTGATTTTACTATCATAGCTTTTGTAATCTTTCTTGCTGTTAAAACTATTAATAACATGAAAAAGAAAGAAGAAGCTGCTCCTGCTCCACCACCAGCACCGCCTAAATCCGAAGTTCTTCTAGAAGAAATTAGAGATCTTTTGAAAAAGGAAAAATAAAAAAAACTGGCTTTTGATGCGCCCCCAATAAGTTATAAATTTATTGGGGGCATTTTTATGGAAGATCTTTTCTTTCCCTTTGATAGATATGCCTAGCAAAATCCCGGGATAATCCATTGAGAAGGAATATCTGATTGTATGAAATGACTTTTGAAACTTTATCCACAAATGACTTTTCTTCAATTATGAGCTTTTGCTGAATTTCGAATTTTTTAGCAATCCTCACTCTTGCTTCTTCTTCGGATAATTGTTGATCTCTCCGATTATTTAATTCTGCCATTTCGCGTATCATAATCTCTCTACTATCACTAAATTCATTGTAAATGGGCCAAAATTTTTCAGCTTGACTTGAATTTAGATCTAAGCGTGTCGTTATGTAGGCTACTTTTGCTGCCTTTAACTTTTCGGGATCATATCTTTCTCCACCTCTCTGAGCATAGACTGCTCCAAGAATAAGGGTGAATATTATGGAAAGGATGTATTTTTTCATTTCTTAAAACCAGATTTCTTCTTGTTCAATATTGCCATCTTCTATAAATGGGTTTTCATCCTGAATAATTTCATTTAAAATTTCTTCAGGGTTATCTGACATGCTTAGTACATCTTCTGCAGACCAATATTGACTGTCGATGTAAAGGTCAATTTGCTGATCCATCATTAGTTCTTCTGATGTGGAATCGAAATTGTTTAGTTGCCAAATTCCAATCCCTAGGAACACGATGATAGAAGCAACCCATTTAATCCAAGGATAACTTTGTTTTCTATGGATTTTATAAATGATCTGCTCAGGTAACTTTTCGAAGTAACCCTCAGGTGACTTCAGATCTTTTATTTTCGGTATTTTATTCATGCTATAGGTTAGACTGATTTTTAGTACAATGGTTTATTCCTCTAAAATGCTATGTTGAATTTTTTTAACTGCATGATGAAAGCTTGCTTTTAAAGCCCCTACGCTAGTTCCTGTGATTTCAGAGATTTGTTCATAACTTAAATCTTCCTGATTTTTTAACTGAAATACGAGTCTCTGTTTTTCAGGAAGCAAGAGTAGAGCCTTTTGTAATTTTAGTTGAATTTGATCTCCGTCAAAATGTCCTGGTTGACTCAGATAGGACTCAAGTTTCTCTTGATAATCATCAATAGAAAAGAAAAAACGCTTCTTCCTCTTTTCTAAAAATGAGAGAGTTTCATTGGTGGCTATTCTATAAAGCCAGGTGAATAAACTTGACTGCTCTTGAAATTTGTCTATATGGTGATAGGCTTTGATAAACGTGTTTTGGGTTAAATCGTCAGCATCTTCATGAATCAAAACCATTCTTCTAATAACATGGTATACTTTTTTCTGATAAGTTTGGATTAATTGCCGGAAACCCATTTCCCTGCTAACGGGATTTTTGATTAAATGTAAAATTTCCTGATCCCTATTATTCATCATTAAGTTTTAGACTAAAAAAAACCGTTGAGGTTTAGTTCAGAGAAAAAAATCAATTTAAACATAAAAAAACCTTCAGTTTAGATTTATTTTTTGGAAAACAGAAGGTTTAAACCTAGAAGAAAAGAATTTAGATTTCTAAAATATAATCGAGAATACCTGCGTTTTTCCCTTTTGGTCTCGTTACTAGCAGCGGTAAGCTATCATTATATTGGATTAACCTTTCGGCCATACTACCAATAAATAATGCCGTAGCTGCTGTTCTTCCTTTTGCTCCAATTATGATTCCGTCAGCTCCAATTTCTACAGCTTTTGAAACAATCTCTTCTACGGGATCGTCATCATCATCTTTTGTATAGATTGGTGTGATTTTAATTCCTTTTGTGTCTATTTTCCTGATGAATTTTTTATAATTAATTTCAGCATGAAGCTGCATTATCTGCGTAAATTCTTCATAGGTTTTTCCGGTAAAATGATAGCCAGAGGGAACTGAAAAGACATTTTGACAAACGATTTCTAAATTATTTTTACCATGCTTTTCAGCAATCATAATAGCTTCTTCCAAAGCATCTTTTGAATATTCAGAAAAATCGCTCGGTACTAGGAGTTTTGTCAATTTGGGAGTTGTGCCTTCTGGAACAATCAACAAGGAGCAACTTGCTCTTCTCGCCAATCTTAAAGAAGCCACTCCGGTACCAGATAGCTTAACTTTCCTCCCAATTAAAATCATATCAGCTGATTTTTCCTCAGAAAGCTTTAAAATTTTCTTGGATAAAGACCCTTCTTTTACGACAAAGCTAAATGAAATACCTTTTGTGTTTTTAAAGTTTTCCTTGACAATAGCTTCCATGGATTCCTTTCTTTCATTGATCATATTTTCAACGAGATTTGGGAATTCCTCTAATACCTCTTTTGGTACAGTTAAATTTTTTATGACGTTAACAAAATATATTTTTTTAGTCTGATTGACTTTTGCAATAAATTCTGCGTATTGGACTAGGGTTTGATCCAGTGGGCTTTGATCAAGACAGACTATCAGCTTTTTAATCAGGTACATAATGCTTCAAAGGGTTTGAGAATGCAAATTTAATTGGATTCAAAAGAATATTCAGAGAATTAATAAAATAATATTTTGAATATTTTAATTTTTCTTATTTTAAAAGGTTTTTAGGTGTGTTTTGAGATCAATGATTTTTTGAATTTTTGTTATTTAAAATTGGAAAAATATTGAGGAAAAAAAATACCATTCGTCAATTGTTTCTGAATAAAATCAGATTCATTTCAACCTCCCCATAATTTAACCGTATATTTGTCAAGGTCCGGGTCGTCGACATGTTCAAACTTCACAATTAACAAAATCACCGAGTGAAGCCCTCTCCAAAAACAGGCCTCATCCCGCATCTGCGGGACCTCGTCTCGAAAGAGTCAGGATAACAGTGGAAGTTTGCGGTTTCAAGGCAGCTCAAATCTTGTCTACTAGGAGGTTTGTAACACTCTAAGATCCGGACTTTTTTAGTTTGTTTTTCACCCATTCCCATTCTTCGTTTCCTACATTTAGCAATCTTGACCAAAACCAATAAAATCCAAGAATCCATAAACTCGTTATAATTATATTGGGAATTGGAGAAAGGGTAAATGAACCCACTAAAGTAGGGCTAAAAGACAGGGAACCCACAAAAAGTATTTTTAAAGTTTCTTTTGAAAAAGGATCAAACCCTAATTTGATTTTTAGAAATAGGTATTTTACCAGATTAAATAAAAACATCACTGCCACTGAAGCCATAGCTGCTCCCTCTATTCCATAAATTGGTATTAATAGGTAATTCAAGCCAATTATTAATACACTCATTCCGATTGTAGCAATAAGATTAAATCGGAAATGCTTTGAAAATACCAAGATCTCACTGTTTACAGAGAAGACTACATCAAACAGTTTTCCTAATCCAATAAGGATAACCACAAGCTTGCCCGCTTCATAGATTTCCCGATTAGGAATGAAGAAATACAGGGAATCTAGATTTGCCCAGATCCCAATAAATAAAAGTAAACAGACATAGAGTTGACGATTAGAAACCTGTATGTATAATTTATTGATTTCCGCGTAATTATTTTTTGCAAAGTGCTCGGCTATCACCGGCATTACAACTTGAGAAATTGCTCTTCTGGGCAATTCAATCACCATTGCCATACTAAAAGCAATGGTGTAAATGGCATTTGCTTCAAGACTGATCATGGAACTAACCATAATGCTGTCTATTTTCATAATTAAAGTCGAAGCCGCTGTAGCCAAAAAAGTAATTAGACTAAACTGTATAAAAGAAGTCCGGAAACCCTTTGGAAAGGTATTCCAACGGAAATCTAATTTCAAAACACCCAACCAAAACAAATAAATCAAAACCCCCATCAAAGCAAAACCATATACTATCACCAAACCATTCATCACTTGGGAGAAAGAGATCCATTTTAACAAGTAGGATCCTACTAGAATACCAGTGAGTAAGCGTAAAAATACTTCTCGAATTAAAGTAGGGACAGCTATTTTTAAAAAGGAGCGACTATAAGCATCTAAAATACTACTTAGAAGAGCGAATAAGGTGATCAATAAAACTATCCCAAAAAAGTCAATTACTTCCGGTGAATTAACTACAAATAAATCAATGATTTCAGTCTTGAAGCCTAAGAATATTGCGCTGACTACAGCAAAACCAGCAAGTGAAAGGACTATACCATAACTCAGGAAAGCTGATTGGTTGGATTTAATTTGAGGGAAAAAGCGTGTGATTCCATGCCCAACTCCTAATTGTGCGAAGGGGACAAAAAGTAACCCTAAATCCTGTATCGTTCTGAAAGTTCCTAATTGAGATGCATCTAATGCATAAGGATAAAGCCAAAGGACATTGACATACCCTATGACAACACCTAAGTAAGAAAAAATGGTGGTTTGAATACTCTGGTTGGCTACTTTGCCCATGAATTTAAAAGTATCAAAAAATCTTAGAATTAAGGCTAAGAAACCTAATGATTAGTTTTTTGCACACTTATCGCAACCTGGCTCAGTCTTGGTTTTTCCAAAGAATTTTTTACCCAAGAAAGCTAATGCTGCTAAAACGATAAGTCCAACTAAAATGCCTTGTACCATAATCAAGAAAATATATTATAAGTCAAAAGAGCAGCAAAGTAAGCTAATGCAGTCATGTATACCGTTTGAATTAACGGCCATTTCCATCCTTTTGTTTCTCTGTAAACAACTGCAACTGTACTCATACATTGCATCGCAAATACATAAAATACCATTAAAGAAAATGCGGTAGCTTTATTGAAAACCTTTTCACCGGTTGTCGGATTGACTTGCTGATCTAGCTTTTGTCTAATAGTCAATTCGTCTTCCACATCAGCTCCTATACTATATATTGTCGCAATCGTAGAAACAAAGACCTCCCTTGCGGCAAAGGAAGTGATCAATGCTATTCCTATTTTCCAGTCATAACCAAGTGGCTTGATAACAGGCTCAATTCCTCTTCCCATAATTCCTATGAAAGAGTTTTCTAAGAGCAGTGATGATGTTTCTGCCTGAATAGACTCATATTGATCTTCTGTGGCTCGAGCTAACTTTTCTTCACCAGCTTGTCTTATCTCATCCATTCTTGAAGGAGGTCCATAACTTGCCAAAACCCATAATACGACTGAAATGGCAAGGATTACTTTACCTGCTTCCATTACAAAAGTCTTGGATTTATTGTACATGGTTAATACAACATCTTTCCATCTTGGGGTTCTATAGGTAGGCAATTCTACCATCAAAAAGCTTTTTTCTTCTGATTTAAGAATGAATTTCAAAAGTAAAGCAGTAAATAAAACTCCCAATATACCTAGAACATAGAGTCCCAGTAGAGTAATTGCTTGGAGGTTTACAAACCCAAAATTTTCATTTGGAACAACTAAACCAATCAGGATCACATAAACGGGAAGCCTTGCAGAACAACTCATTAGTGGAGTTACAAGAATCGTTATGATTTTCTCTTTCCAGTTGCCAATATTTCGAGCAGCCATAACTCCTGGAATAGCACATGCAACACCTGAAACCAATGGTACAATACTTTTCCCATGGAGGCCAAAAGGCCGCATCCATCTGTCCATAAGAAAAACAACGCGCGACATGTATCCGGTATCTTCCAAAATGGCAAGGAATCCGAATAAAAGAGCGATTTGAGGGATGAAAATTACTACTCCACCAACCCCAGGAACAATTCCTTCTGAAATCAAGCTTGTTAATGGTCCAGGGGGTAGAATATCATTAACCCAGCCACTTATTTCTGCAAATAAGCCGTCAATAAGATCCATTGGAACGGAGGCCCAAGTGAAAATCGTTTGAAAAATCAGTAGTAGGATTCCTATAAAAATCACATAGCCCCAAACAGGGTGAAGGAAAACATTATCTAAAACAGAAGCGGATTTTTTTACTTCTTTTTTGACCACACAAGATTCTACTAAAGAGGTGATTTTTCTATACCTCAAGGTGGTTTCTTCTAGTTGTGCACTTTCTAAATCAAAGTTTTGAGAGGTGATAAGAGTTTGAATCCACAGTCTATCTTCAGGATTAATAGATCTATCTTTGGGACCAAAACGCAGCATTTGATAAGCTCTGTAATCATTCCTAAGTCCGAATTTTTCTCTAATTGGCTTTATTAAACTTTGTGGAATAACCTCTGAAATGTCTAAATAAGATGATTCTACACTGAAATTCTTTTCATGAATAAGTGATTTTATCTGCTCTAATCCCTTGATCCCTCTGGCGTCCGTGCTTAAGATAGGAACACCAAGAGATTTATAAATTTCATAGTTCCGGATTTCAATATTTTTCTTTGCTGCTAAATCAGCCATATTTAAAATTATGGCTAGCCTAATCCCTAAATCGATAAGTTGAGTTGCTAAAAATAATCCTCTAGAAAGTTGACAAGAGTCAATGACCATCAATACAAAATCAGGTCTTTTTTCCTTGTCAATATGGTTTAATACTCGATGGGCAATGATTTCATCTTCAGAATTTGGATAAAGACTGTAAGTGCCCGGTAGGTCTAAAATCTCAAAAGTTTCTCCTTCAAAATTCATCCACCCGGTCTTTTTATCGACCGTAACCCCAGGATAATTTCCGATTTTTTGATTCAAACCAGTTAGTTGATTGAAAATCGTAGATTTTCCAACGTTCGGATTACCGATTAGGGCTATTTTTGGCGTTCGAATGGTAGATCGAATGGTAGACTCTGACATGAAAGTTTATAGCAATTGAACCTCAATCAAGGCAGCTTCAGATTTTCTGAGAGCCAAAAGGGTTTCATCCATCAAGAAAGCCATTGGACCTCCCATTGGGGCAGCATGATTTAGGGTGATGGTTTTTCCAGGTAAAAATCCTAGTTCCATCAAATTGATTTTGAGTGGTGAAGAGATGATCTCCCTTATTATGGCAGATCTCGAAGCGGTCATTGTATCAGCAGTAATATGCATAGGTCTATTTGGGTAATATCCCATACGGCAAAAATAGAACTATTTGGAATGAATCTAAAGAAAAATAAACAAGATTTTTATCAGTTTTTTAAAAGATGGGATTATTTG
>NZ_JAHEBC010000219.1 GCF_024642405.1 Algoriphagus sp.
CGTTTTGATTGTTGGTAACAAAATAGCAGATATCAGTTCCTCAACTTTTGAATCTCAAACAAATCTCTTGGTAATAAATGGGCAGGGAAAAACATTAATGCCCGGTTTGATAGACAATCATGTTCATTTGACATTTGGGTCCATGACAATGAAGGAAATGATGACACCTTCATTTAGTCCGGAATTAGTACTACAAAAATCTTCGATCCAAGCGGAAGAAATGTTACTGAGAGGGTTTACTAGTGTACGTGATGCAGGTGGACCAATATTTCAACTAAAAGCCAAAATAGACGATGGAACATTGCTCGGGCCTAGAGTTTGGCCATCTGGAGCGACCGTCAGTCAGACCGCAGGGCATGGGGATTTTAGAACCCCTGAGGAGCAGTCACGAAAATTTTTCGGTCAACCTTCCAAAGCGGAATTATTTCAGGCCACCTTCATAGCTGACGGGAGAAGTGAAGTACTTACAGCAGTTCGCGAAAATCTAAGGTTTGGTGCAAGTCAAATTAAACTGATGGCCGGAGGAGGGACTTCTTCTGCATACGATCCTGTGGACGTGACACAATACACCTTGGATGAAATGAAAGCTGCAGTAGAAGCAGCTGAAGACTGGGGGACTTATGTTACTGTTCACGCTTATACCGTAAGGGCAGTCAGACGTGCCATTGAGGCAGGTGTTAAATGTATAGAACACGGACAGCTTTTAGATGATAAGACTCTCAAACTGATGGCTAAGAAAAATATCTGGCTAAGTCTGCAATACCTTGTGAAAGACACCCCTGACATGGATTCGCTGAGAAGAATAAAAAGAAAACCGGTAATTGAGGGACAGGAAAAAGTGTGGCCTCTCGCTAAAAAATATAAGGTAAAACTTGCTTGGGGGACTGATTTCCTGTTTGAACCCGAACTCAACAAACAACAAAACAATTACATCTTGGAACTGCAAAAATGGTTCAGCAATAGAGAAATTTTGAGAATGGTTACCTATGATAATGCGCAACTCTTAAATCTTTCTGGATTGAGAAGTCCATACCAAGGAAAATTAGGGACTATTGAGACGAATGCTTTGGCAGACCTTATTTTAGTTGATGGCAATCCACTTGAAGATCTGTCTCTGATTGCCAATCCTGCGGATAAATTTCATGTTATCATGAAAGACGGGAAAATTGTTAAGAATATGGAATAGTCCTATCGTTCCAAATAAGCCCAGGTAAAATTGGGGTGATGTCCATTTGCCCGAACCAATTTCACCCAAAGCAAGTTCATATGCTGCAATTAAGGAATTGAATTAAAACGGGCATATGACTATTTTTATGAAGTTTATATACAAACAATTTTTAATCTCAAATCTTAATCTTGCATGATAGAGAATTCGAGTAAGAGAGATTCTTGGATAAAAGAAGGCTACGTAATGTTTGCCTCTGCTGGGCCTGAAGGTTTAAAAATCGAAAGACTATCAAAGCAAGTGAAAAAAAATAAATCTTCCTTTTATCACCATTTTGCTGATTTGGAAGTATTTACCAGCTTATTATTGGACTATCACTTACAGCAAGCCAAACTTGTTTCACAAAAAGAAGCAGCAAGCAAAACCCAAGAAGAACTAGTTCAGGTAATTTTAGATCATAAATTAGATCTTTTGTTTAACAGACAATTGCGAATCCATCGGGAAAATAAGGAATTTGCCAACTGTTTTAATGAAGTGAATAAATTCTCTATTCCTGCGATTATCCCAATTTGGAAGGACATAATTGGACTCCATGATAATTCCTACTTAGCCGAGCTAGTACTTCAACTTAGCCTGGAAAACTTTTTCTTACAGATCACAGCTGAAACGCTGAATGCAAACTGGCTGAATAATTACTTAGATTCTATCCGACATTTTGTAAGCCAATTCGAAAACAAGAAATCCATTTATCCTATAGACGGCAGCGTCTAAAAATCTTGCCCTTTTTGGTTTAGTATGCCTAAAATAAAAAAAGCAGATGAACAAGGAATCAACAAATATCCCATCTTACAGAACCCAAAAGTTTCACAAATTCTATTTAAAAGTTACCGCTATTGTGGTTGGATCATTTGGTCCGATCTTTTTTCTGGGAACAATGGTGGAAACCTCTGAAGCTGCTAGTTGGACCTTGGACTTTTTGAGTTGGCCTTTAGATTATCAGCAAGACTTCCAAAGTCCCACTACCCGATTTCTATCTGCATTAACCGGAGGTTTTCTTTTTGGCTGGGGCGTGATGATTTGGTGTTTATCAGTCTGGGTTTATGATAAATCTCCCGAATTCGTCAGAAAAAGCGTTTTGGCAGGAATTTTATCCTGGTTTGTGTTGGATAGCTTGGGATCTATTTCTTCAGGAAATCCATCCAATGCCATCTTCAATATTTTCGTTTTGCTAATAGCAATAGGGCCGCTTTGGTATTCTGCAAAAGAAAATTGAGATGATTGAGTTTCAAATTTAAGAAGTACTTTTTGGGTAAATATTGAAATTTGAATCCAATATTTTAATAAACAGATAATGAGGCTTTTCTTTATATTTTTGAAGTGATTTATAATGAGACAGGTTACTTTTATCCTAGTTTTGGTTTTTCCATTTCTGACTCAGGCTCAGGATAAACCCCACGAGCTTACCTTTTCCATAGGAGCCATTTATAATAAATCTTCTTCTAAATGGAACTGCACAACAGGTTTAGCTTTTGTTAGAAGGCAATTACTACCTTGACGATAAAATTCGGTTGGGTAAAAATTTGAACCGACTGATTTAGCTAATGGTGAGATCGTTCATCCGAGAAGATGCCAAAGTCAGCACCCGAGATATACAGGAATCAATTCTTTTGCAGAAGGAACAAATTTTCTTTTTAAGTACTATTTAAAAAGAAATTATATGCTAGGCGAACCTAAGTTTGGGAGAAAAAAACGCAGGGAACATACTTATTTGGGTTTTGATATTTTACTCCTATCGCAAAAGCGATACAATATCATTTCCCGTGAGCCCGGAAATTGGTTAGATACTAGAAAGAGGGTTACGGGTTTCGGAGGAGGTTTGCGTATTGGTGCAGTTTTGGGGAAATTTGATGTATCGACTGCCTATACATTTACAGGAAAGCAATTCAGGGATTTTAAAAATTTAAATCTAGCCTATCGCTTCCTTCATATTAAGCTTTAGTAAAAACCAAAAGGTTTGACAATGATTTACAAAATACCTGCCTGAATCATTGAGAATTCAGATCAATTTATCACTTAAATAGCCCTGAATCTTTTTATCCAAGGTCCAGAGTTCAATCCCAAAATTCTGGGCCGAGTAAATTAGAACAGCATCTATTAAACCAATTCCTTTGGAAAGCAGCTTTTCTTTCCTGGAATATTCTCCCGCTTGAAAAATCAATCCAGGTTGATCCAAAACTCTCATTTGCTGGTAAAATTCTGTAATAATGGAATGTTCCCGAGCCGATCTTACTCCCTGCATTAATTCAGCAAAAATCAACTCGAGGGTATAGATCTCCCCATTTTCCATCAGGTCCATCATCGGGTCAAAAATTTCTTTGTTGCCTTTTAGAAACTCAATCCAAACCGAAGTATCAATCAATACCTTTTTCATCTTTGATTAATATCGCGGAGTTGATCAGCTCCATAATAAAACTCAATAGGTTCTGAAGCTATATTTTTGGCTAATTCCACCAATTTCCTTCTAGCCAGATAATCTTTCAACGCAATCTTAATTGCCTCTGTAATATTCTTTGCGCCGGAAGTCTTGACTACTTCTTGAATCATTTCGTCTTCGATTAATGCAGTGATTTTCATGTTATTAAACTTTTTTATAAAAATACGATAATGCATCGTATAAAGTTAAGATCTGGAGAAGTCAATTATTGATCTAGTAATTTTTTTAGTAAAACCTTCCTACCAGTCTAATATTTTTTACTTTTTGTCTATCTTAAAATATCCTCTTCACTCTTTTACCGATGAATACCCCAAAGCTTCTTTTCTTCCTTTCTTTCTATTTTTTACTATCCCTAAGTGCTTTTGCGCAACAAGGAATCTTTGATGCCTATACCATCCGAAACTTCACTTTTCAGGGGCATTCTGCAAAAGTGGTTTTTCCTAACAAAGCTGATGAAAATGGCTATTGGGTTTGGAGAGCAAGGTTCTGGGGCCATGAACCACAATTGGACAAGGCATTACTTGCAAAAGGCTTTCATGTAGTTTATGTAGATGTGGCAGATCTCTACGGAAATGAGGAAGCGGTAAAGATTTGGGATGAGTTCTATGCTTATTGCAGAAAGGAATTTAAGCTAAACCAGAAGGTAGTCTTGGAGGGGATGAGTCGTGGCGGACTAATCATCTATAATTGGGCAGCAAAGAACACCGATAAGGTTTTTACCATTTATGCTGATGCCCCGGTTTGTGATATCAAGAGTTGGCCGGGAGGATTATATGCAGGAAAAGGAAGCCCGAGCGATTGGGAGAAATGCCTGAAGGCTTATGGATTGGATTCCGCTTCTGTTCTTGATTTTAAAGGCATTCCTATCTATAACAGTATTAAAGTCGCTGAAGCCAATATTCCTGTAATCCATGTCTTTGGAGAAGCGGATGAGGTTGTGCCTGTGGCAGAAAACACAGCTATGTTAGCTACAGAATTTAAAAAAGCAGGAGGCACCATAAAGCTAATTGGAAAGCCTGGAGTAGGTCATCATCCTCACAGCCTGGAAGACCCCAGTCCTATTCTGAATTTTATTTTGGAAAGTATTCAGAATTCACATTAACCCAACATTCTTATTTTAACAGTAATTTAAAGCCTAAATGTCATTTAAGAACTTCTTGCTAATCTTTTGCTTATTTACATTTTCAATAAGATTTATTCTTGCCCAAAATCAAGTTCCAATCCCAACTCCAGCTCAGCTAAACTGGCAAAATGCTGAAATGGTTGCGGTCTTTCATTATGACCTTCATGTCTTTGATGGCAAGGTTTATAATCAAGCATATAATCGGATCACCCCAATTCCTGATTACAATATTTTTAATCCCCAAAAACTAGATATAGACCAATGGGTGAAAGCTGCAAAAGACGCAGGTGTCAAAATAGCCATTCTTACAGCCACCCATGAAACTGGTTTTGCGCTGTTTCAAAGTGACTCGAATCCCTACAATATGAAAGCCTTGAAATGGCAGGATGGAAAAGGAGATTTGCTACGAGACTTTAAGTCTTCGTGTGAAAAGTACGGCATACAGGCAGGTGTTTACATTGGTATTCGATGGAATTCCTTCTACGGAATCCATGATTTTATGGTGGAAGGAGAAAGCGACTTTGCTAAAAACCGCCAAGAGCATTACAATACCATGGTAGAAGGCATGGTCAAAGAGATATTCACCAATTATGGAGACTGGGCTATGGTTTGGTTTGATGGGGGCGCCCATGGACCTGAACAAGGAGGGCCAGATGTACTTTCTATTTTTGAAAAATATCAGCCAAAAGGGCTCTTTTATCATAATCTCCAAAGAGCGGATATGCGTTGGGGAGGAAGTGAGTCTGGTACGGTACCCTATCCAAGTTGGGGAACTTTTCCATATCCTTCCATTGGTTCGGGGGAAAGTACACGTGAAGAGATCAGCAAAGACAATTTTGCTTTATTGAAGACAGGTGATCCGGATGGGCCCTATTATATCCCTGCCATGAGCGATGCTCCTTTGAGAGGATTTGGAGGGCATGATTGGTTTTGGGAACCAGAGAGAGACGGAATTATCTACCCTTTGGATAAATTGGTAAACATGTATTACAACTCAGTCGGCCATAATTCCAGTCTGATTTTAGGTCTTACTCCCAATGCTGAGGGTTTATTGCCTCAAGCTGATGTAAATCGGTTAAAAGAATTGGGTGATGAGATAAGTAGAAGATTTGAAAACAAAATCGCCTCCACTTCAGGAGTTGGAGATCAAATCAATCTAAAAATTTCAGGAAAGAAGCCTATCAATCAACTGGTATTAATGGAAGATATTTCCCAAGGTGAAAGGGTAAGAAAGTTTTTAGTTGAAGGAAAAACTAAATCTGGGTGGAAAACCATTTTTGAAGGATCAGTTATCGGACATAAATTCATTCATCAGTTTGAAGAAATGGAAATATCCGAATTGAGGTTAAAAATTTCAGAATCAAAGGGCGAAGCTCAAATAAAGGATTTTAGTGTTTATCAATATTAAGAAAAACTCTAATCCTAGAAACCGCTTATTTCAATCGACTCAACAAAAAAACTAAAGCCAAAAAATTCCCTAAATTGATATTCTAAACCCAAAACCTATTTCAGAATGAAATCACTGAACCTTTTGATCTTTTTATTTTGTGTTATCTATTTTCCTGCTTTTGGCCAAGGAAGTTGCAT
>NZ_JAHEBC010000220.1 GCF_024642405.1 Algoriphagus sp.
CGAGCCAAATACAGGTTCAGATTCAGGTAATATGCGAACTGTCGCTGTGAAGGATGGAGATCATTGGGTAATTAATGGTGCTAAAAATTTCATTACCCATGGTGTGTCTGGTGATGTCGCGGTAGTAATCGCAAGAACAGGAGAAGTGGGAGATTCACATGGGATGACTGCCTTTATTGTCGAAAGAGGAACAAAAGGTTTTTCAGGTGGAAGGAAAGAAGATAAATTGGGAATGCGAGCTTCTGAGACAGCAGAAATGATTTTTGAAGATTGTAAAGTACATGAATCTCAAGTTTTAGGGAATCTTGGGGATGGCTTCATTCAGTCTATGAAGATTTTGGATGGTGGTAGAATTTCCATAGCGGCACTATCTCTTGGTATAGCGGAAGGAGCTCTAGAAGCTTCTATCAACTATTCAAAGGAAAGAGAACAGTTTGGAAAGTCAATTAGTAAATTTCAAGGGATCTCCTTTAAATTGGCGGATATGGCGACTCAGGTGGAGGCAGCCAAGTTATTAATTATGAAAGCCGCAGACTTAAAGAATAGAGGAGAGAAAGTGACTTTAGTTTCTGCACAAGCTAAATATTATGCTTCAGAAGTTTGCGTTTCAGTATCTAATGAAGCAGTTCAGATTTTTGGAGGTTATGGATTTACGAAGGATTATCCGGTGGAAAAATATTACCGTGATTCAAAGCTTTGTACTATTGGAGAGGGGACTTCAGAAATCCAGAAAATGGTGATCGCTAGGGAAGTTTTAAAATAGATATGATAATTGGACTTATTGTTAAATACACCAAATGAAAATTGATCCTGTTTAAATCAATTTGTTGTTCGAGTATATTTTAAAACCAGATATCGGTCTTGTTTGGTATCGATTCGTTTAAACTGAGAAAAGCTTGTAAGAGAATTTAACGTGCTTAATTCATTTGAAGAATAAACTAATGGACTTAATAAGACTTGATCTATAACCACAAATTCAATGTTTTGAGAATTTAAATTCTCCATAAATTCTTTAGTTGTATTTAAACTCAGATTTGGATGTTCTTTGTAATAATTAACAACAAGTTTCATCCATCCCCCATTCACATAAGGTGTTTTTGGAAGCTGATTTTTTAAATAAAAATCATGTGAATTTGTAAATACATTTTGGATGTCCCAATTAGGTTCAACTGCTTTTATATTTGAATCAATTTGTTCAAAAAGAATTAACCTATCTTTTATTTCTTTTTTCTCAGAATAATTTTCAAGTGCGATTGGAAGTATGGCCACACATAAAAGAATTCCTAAAATGATTTTCAATTTTGGTTTCAAAGGATCAGCATAACAAGCAATGAATAAAAAAGCAAAAGGAATCACTAGAAAAATACCTCTTGGTGATGGATGGAGTTTGATTAAGCAATAGTATAAAAGAAGAGTGAATATCACTGGCCTAAATTCTTTAAGAAAAAAATATGAGGTGAGAAGAACAAGGAAATAATACCAATGATAGGAAAGGTTGGTTAGGTAGAAACGAATAAATTCAATTAAACTATAAGATCTAAATTCATAATTGGGTCCTATTTTAAGCCAATTTGGTTCTTCAAAAAGTAGATTGTGTGGGCTTGTAAAGAACTGACCTGAACTTATTTTAGCCACAATTGCATAGATGAAAAATGATCCTATTAAGGTAATTATAGATTTAAACTTCACTTGCAAAGTACTTTTTAATAGAATCGAACTGATTAATATTGACCCTATCAAAACAAAACCTTCATATCGAATCCATGTAGATAAGATCAGCGATATAACAGCAAGATTTGATTTTATCTTATTTTGACTTGATATATTAATCAATCCAAAGGAAGCCAAAATTAGAAACATAGGATATGATCCTGGGTCAAGTAGAGAGGTTAGAAAAATTTTGCTTGATACTAATACGAATAATAGGAAAAAAATAAAAGTTGAATGACTCAACTTATTTTTGAAAAAGCTTAAGGTTATTAGAGAAAAACCTAAAATAAAAGCCCAGTTAAAAGCTTTTAGACCAGTTAGTATGGGAATACCTGATTTTAAAATAAATAAAATCCATAAAAAATATCCAGGCGGGTAAACACCAATGTGTATTGAATGGATTTCTAAATGATTTGCTACTGTAATAATTCCTAAAAAATCATTTGAATAGACCAAATTTCCAAAGGATAAATCTAAACCGATCAAGAAGGCCGGAATTAATAAAAGCCTGTAATCCATTCAATAACCAACCAATAAATATAATCCCGCTGCAATAGCTGCTCCGGCAATTGGACCTAAAATAGGAACCCAAGCATAGCCCCAATCAGAACTTCCTTTTCCTTTGATTGGTAAAATGGAATGCATCAATCGCGGTCCAAAATCACGGGCTGGGTTGATTGCATATCCAGTGGTACCTCCTAAAGCTAGGCCGATAACCCAAACCAAAAATGCAACTGGAATAGCTCCTAGTGAGCCCATTCCAATTGGAGTTTCAGCAGCATCTCCAATTTTTACACCGGTATTATAAAGGATAACAATGATCAGTACAAACGTGCCGACTAACTCCGAAAAGAAATTCAAAGGAAGATTTCTGATCGCAGGAGAAGTCCCAAATGGAGCAGCTTTTAGGTCAGCATCATCTGAGGCATCATAATGGTCTTTGTAAAAAAGCCAAGCAATTCCAACTCCTATCATGGCACCTAAAACTTCAGCTCCAATATATCCTGGTACCATCGCCCAGTCAAATTTCCCGGCAATTGCCAAACCTACAGTAACTGCAGGATTTAAGTGAGCTCCACTGTATGGGCCAGCTACTACAACTCCTACATATACTGCCAATGCCCAAGCAGTACTGATCTCCATGATCCCACCACCATGTCCTTTTGTTTTTGGAAGCAACATGTTCGCTACCACGCCAGATCCTAATAAAAGAAGTAATCCGGTTCCTATTATTTCTGCAATGTATGGATTCATTATTCTACCCAGTTTTTAGATCGTTCAACAGCTTTGTGCCAAAAATGTAGCATTTTTTCACGTTTTTCTGAATCCATTTTTGGATGAAAGTTTCGATCCGACTCCCAAAGAGATTGGATTTCATCTTGACTTTTCCAGAACCCTACCGCAAGTCCTGCTAAAAATGCAGCTCCAATAGCAGTAGTTTCAATGATTTTTGGGCGTTTGATTTCACAACCTAATAAGTCAGCTTGGAACTGCATTAAAAAGTTATTCGCAGTGGCCCCACCGTCTACTCGAAGTTCTTGGGTTGGCTTACCCGAATCTTTTTCCATTGCTTTTAATACATCGTGAACTTGATAAGCAATTGCTTCCAAAGCCGCTCTAGTCATGTGAGCGATAGTTGTCCCTCTTGAAATCCCAAAAAATGCACCTCTTGCATTTTGATCCCAATGGGGAGCTCCAAGTCCTGTTAGTGCCGGCACAAAATATACTCCATCATTATCTTCTAAACTTGTAGCGAGTTTTTCTGAGTCCTTGGCATGACCAAATAATGCTATGCCATCACGAAGCCATTGAATCGCTGCGCCTCCAATGAAAACGGAGCCCTCCAAGGCATAATTGATTTCATCTCCAATCTTCCAGGCAACCGTAGTTAGAAGCTTATTTTCTGATCTCACGGCTTCAGATCCGGTATTCATGACCAAAAAGCAACCTGTGCCATAAGTAGTTTTTGCCATGCCAGGTTCAGTACATAACTGACCAAAAAGTGCGGCTTGTTGATCTCCTGCTATGCCTGCAATTGGGATCTTTACACTTAACACGTCGCCTGCCGTTTCGCAATAGACTTCACTACAAGATTTTACTTCTGGTAATAGAGAACTCGGGATGTCGAATAATTCCAATAATTCTTTATCCCATTCCTGCGAATGAATGTTATAAATCATGGTTCTACTGGCATTGGTAATGTCAGTAACATGAGTTTTTCCAGTTGTAAGGTTCCAAATTAACCAAGAATCTACAGTTCCGAATGCCAACTCTCCGGCTTCTGCTTTTTCTCTTGCACCTTTTACATTTTCGAGAATCCATCGAATTTTGGTTGCTGAAAAATAAGCGTCTATAATCAATCCGGTTTTTTCTGCAATCATTTCAGAATGTCCTTGATCCTTGAGTTGATTACAAAAGTTTGCTGTCCTCCTATCTTGCCAGACGATAGCATTGTAAATGGGTTTACCTGTTTTTCTCTCCCAAACGATGGTAGTTTCTCTCTGATTTGTAATGCCTATTCCAGCAATTTGATCTGCTCTGATTCCTTTGTTGATCAAAGATTCCACCATTACAGTGGATTGGCTGGTCCAAATTTCCAATGGATCATGTTCTACCCAACCTGAATTCGGGAAATGCTGCTTGAAATCTTTTTGGGCAATGGAAACAATTTGTCCTTTCTTGTCAAAAATTATGGCTCTGGAGCTGGTCGTGCCTTGGTCCAGGGCCATTAGGTAAGGTTTTTCTTGGGTCATTTTAGGTTATTTTTTAATCAAATACTTTTCGGCTGTTTTTTGAAAATCAACCAACTCTTGAGAAATCCATTTCTCATCTTTTTGAAGTTCAGAAGCCATGAGTTGTGCCACTTTCGGAGCTGTATCAATGGCTGCCTGAGCATCGAGGATCAAAATACGAATTCTTCTCGATAGGACATCCTCTACTTTTACAGCCATTTCATTTCTTACCGCCCAAATTACTTCAGCGGCAATATTTGGAAAGTCAGGGTGAAGTTTTTCTTCCCATTCAGCCTTTTCTTTTGCTATTGCTTTGATCGCCTTGGCGTCATTACCATAGATTTTCCAATGTCCCTCAAGTAAATTTTCTGTAAAACCATGGATTTTCATATCCAATGAATTACTTGAAGCGGGGCTTTCTCCGGTGATTTGTTTAAAATAGTCCACGGTGTCCTCTCCCATTTTTCGGAAAGTGGTCCATTTGCCGCCTGTTAGAGTTACCAATCCGCTATCAGAAACGATTACTTTATGAGATCTAGAAATTTCCTTCGTTTTTGTGCTTCCTTCTTTTGGTCTGGCCAAAGGTCTTAGCCCTGCAAAAACTGCCTTTACATCACTTCGAGTTGGTTTCCTGGTCAGGTATCCTCCTGCAGTCTCTAAAACAAAATCAATTTCTTTTTGCAAAGCTTCAGGCTCTAGTCTTGGTTTTTCACGAAGAGTATCCGTGGTTCCCACGACTAATTTTCCATGCCAAGGAACAGCGAAAAGCACCCTGCCATCTCTTGTTTTTGGAATCATTAAGGCATCTGTTCCTCCTAAAAAATCTAAATCCATCACTAAATGAATCCCTTGACTGGGTTGAATCATTTTTGGAGCCTCAGGATTATCCATTTGAAGGATTTTATCAGCAAATACACCTGTGGCGTTTACCACCATCTTAGCTTGGAGTGGATATTTTTTGCCACTCAGGACATCCTGGACCTTCAATCCGATAATTTTTCCAGATTCGTTTTTTTCCAGACTACTGACCTTAGTGTAGTTCAGAATACAAGCACCAGCCTCATCTGCAGTTTGTGCTATATCCAAAGCGAGACGTGCATCATCAAATTGACCGTCGTGATAGACAACTCCACCCATCAATCCTTTTTGTAATACTGCAGGAATTCTTTTAATGGTTTCTTTTTTAGATATAAATTCTGATTTACCCAGGCTTAATCTACCAGACATCCAATCATATAGTTTGAGTCCAACGCTATATTGTATTCGATCAAACCAAGTATAGATCGGAATGATAAAAGGCTGGTCATGCGCAAGGTGAGGGGCATTTTTAAGCAACATTCCTCTTTCCTTCAATGCTTCCAAAACAAGCATTACATCGCCTTGCGCTAGGTAGCGGACGCCACCGTGGACCAATTTGGTGCTTCGGCTGGAAGTGCCTTTGGCAAAATCAGCTTTCTCCAATAAAATAACTGAAAGACCTCTAGAAATAGCATCCAATGCTACTCCCAATCCAGATGAACCACCGCCAATCACGGCAATATCCCAGATTTTTGAGGAGTCTTTGAGTTGGTTTATGTTTTCTTCTCTATTCATTTCTTTCTAAATCGACTTAAAAGTAATATAAAAAGAAAGAAAAAGAAATAAAAGAAAAGCAAATAATCTTGATTATTCTATTCTTTCCTGTTGTTTTGTTTAATTTTAGGTCAGAAAGGAAAGCAAATGACAATCGCTGAAAGACATAAGTATATTCTTGATGAGTTGAACCGGGCTGGTTTTGTGTCGGTTTCTGATCTTGCAAAAAACATGGAAGTAACCATGGTCACCATTCGAAAGGACTTGAAGTTGTTGGAAGACAAAGGTCTCCTGTATCGTTCCCATGGGAGTGCAACACCCGCTTCCCCTTATGTTTCCGATCGCT
>NZ_JAHEBC010000221.1 GCF_024642405.1 Algoriphagus sp.
GCCAGAAGATGAAATCCCTAAAAGGGCTATCTCCTGGTTAAAAAAAGTAAAAGAACATCAAGCTGATTTTTATCTTAATGGTGGTGACAGCATCCACGATGCCTCTTATGATGAAGTAGCCAGAAGTCGGGTTTTGGAGCAATGGGATGCTTGGGATCTTTTTAGGAATGAAATTCTTGACTCAAAAGTCTATAGTTGTATCGGAAATCACGATCCATGGTGGTATGTTCCAACAAGGAAAATGAACCCATGTATGGAAAACCATATGTCGTAGAAAGGTTAGGGATACCATCAGCCTATTATAGTTTCAATGAAAAAAATTGGCATTTCATCATTTTGGACGGAAATCATGAAGGGATCAGTCTAGGTGAAGAACAAATGGAATGGTTAAAAAATGATTTAGAAAGTTTGCCAATGAACACTCCAACCTTGATTATGTCGCATTTTCCAATTACTTCAATAACAAATGATCTGGTTGGTGGGCAACATAAAGATCATAAAGAACTGAAGAAGCTTTTTTACACGCATCGAGATAAAGTTCGCGTTTGTTTAAGCGGACATCAACACCTTCTGGACAGGACTTGGTACAATGATGTCCACTATTTTTGTAATGGATCTCTTAGCGGATTTTGGTGGGGAGAGGGTGATGCTGAATCCGCTGGAAAACAATATTACCTTGAAACACCTCCAGGATATGCAATTCTGAAATTATATGAAGATGGAAAAGTTGAAAATGAATATTTTCCTCTCGTATAGGTTTAAAAAAATTACCTGTAAAGCCACCAATTTTAGGAGGCATAATTCTTTTTGGCAGACTTTTCAAGGTTTAGAATTCTACAAATTTTTTAAAAATAGAAGGAAATATGAACAAATTATTATAGGAAAAATCCTATAAATAATTCTGTGTTATTACATCATTTATTTTGTATTAAATTCTTCAATCCAGTATTAAATTCCTATTAATTTATCAATAATAGAAATATAATTGTTTTGAATAATCAAAAACAGTATTTAATATTGAATGAATATTCAATAAATTTATTTGTTAAATTGTGCTTTATTGGTCAATTTTAATTAAGAATAGCTTAGATACTTTAAATAAATTCAAAACCATATGGAACAAGTTTTACACAGAAAGTCTGGCTTAAATACCTTTTTAAGGGGTTTAGGATTTCTGGTTTTAGTGATCCTGACAGTCTCTTTTGAGACAATCGCTCAAACCCAGATAAGAGGAACAGTTACGGACAAAGAGGGTCTTGGTATTCCGGGAGTATCTATTCTGGAAAAAGGGACACAAAATGGGACAATTACGGATCTTGATGGATCTTATGTAATTAGTGCTTCTAGTGAAGATGCTATCTTGGTTTTCTCTTTCATTGGATATAAAACAATTGAAGAGCCAATTCGAGGGAAAAGTATAATAGACCTCACTTTTGAAGAAGAAGATACCTTATTAGAACAGGTGGTTGTAGTTGGGTATGGAACTCAGAAAAAGGTAAATGTAACCGGTGCAGTCGATCAATTGGCAGGGGAAGATATAGCAGATCGTCCTATTGCTAATGTAATGCAAGGTCTTCAGGGTATGAGCCCTGGATTGAATATTACCTACCAAGGCGGAAGACCTGGCTCAATTCCAGACATTAATATTCGTGGTTTTACCTCAATCAATGGAGGAGGACCTCTTATTGTAATAGATGGAATCGCTGGAAATAACAGTGATTTGCTTCGATTAAACCCATCTGATATTGAATCTTATTCTGTATTAAGAGATGCAGCCTCAGCTGCTATTTATGGTGCCAGAGCAGCTTTCGGTGTAATTCTAATCACCACAAAAAAGGGAGCGGAAGGAAGCCAAAGGATTACCTATAATAATTATTTTGCTTGGGGCAGACCTTCTGTACTTCCACAGCCTGTTACCGACCCATATATTCATTCGAGAGTATTGGAAACAGCAACTAATAATACTCCTTGGGACTATGTAAACTATTCAGACGCACATTATCAATGGGCTAAAGAAAGATCTGAAGATCCTTCTATTGAAGACACAAGAATTGATCCTAATAATCCCAATCGATGGGCTTATATGGGAAATTATGACTGGTATGATTACTTTTTTAATAACTCCAGTTTTTCTACAAATCATAGTTTGGCGATTAGTGGGAATAGTGGTGGTAAAATGCCGCTTGGTTATTATGTTTCTGGAGACTATACAAAAGAAAATGGACTCAATAAGTTGGCAGATGACTATTGGAATAGATACTCCCTGAGAGCACGTGTTACTGCCAAACCTTTAAACTGGTTAAATATTGATAACAATTTAAACATTTACCAAACAGAAAGAGCTGATCCAACAAATGATATTACAAGTGTCTATAACTTAAGACCGATTGATGTTGCGGTAAATCCTGATGGATCTTGGGCCAACACTGAAACAGGGAGATTGGCTGCCAGATTAGTAGATGGTGGAGAGAACCAAGAAAACATGTTTGGTTTCCAAAATATCTTGGGAGCAACGGCAACAGCTTTAAATGGTGATTTGACTTTCAATGGTACGGCAAGTTTTAAAAGAGAACAATGGAAATATCATTGGGATAGAAAAAAATACAACATTGGTTTTGGACCTGATGATATCAGAACAGAAGGTGGAGATGGATCTGTTATTGAAAGAAACGGATCATTAAACACCACAATTTTAGACTTCTATGCAAAATATTCCAAAACCCTAGGAAAGCATAACTTTAATATTCTAGCGGGTTACAACCAGGAAAACTATGATTACTCGACTATTCAGGCAGAAAGAAGAGTTTTGATTTCTTCTTCCCTTCCATACATAGGTTTGACCACGGGTGACTCATTTATTACTCCCTCTTATAGTGCATATGCATTAAGAAGTTTGTTTGGAAGAATTAATTATACATTTAATGAAAAGTATATTCTTGAAGTTAACGGTCGTTATGATGGTTCTTCAAGATTCCCAAGCGATAACAGATTTGGATTCTTCCCATCTGTTTCCGGTTCTTGGTTAATGATGGATGAAGACTTCTTCCAACCTTTAACAAGTGTAGTTTCCACATTTAAGTTAAGAGCTTCTTATGGTAGTTTAGGAAATCAGAATGTTGACAACTTTGGGTATATCCAAGCATTACCTACGAATCTATCCAGTTATTTAATCGGTGGTAGTAAGAGAACCATTATTAGCTCCGCACCTTCACTGGCGGTTGATCCGAATTTTTATACTTGGGAGAAAGTAGTTTCTACAAATATTGGTGTTGATTTTGGAATGTTTGGAGATAGAATCACTGGTACATTTGATTATTTTATCAGAGATACAAAAGGTATGTTAACTGACCCGGTAGAACTTCCAGGTGTGTTGGGTACAGCTCCTCCAAAGCAGAATGCAGCAGATTTAAGAACTAAAGGATTTGACCTTTCAATAGGTTATAGGGATCAAGTCGGAAGTACCTCCAATCCAGTTCAATTCGGGGTGAAAATGATTTTGTCTGATTCTCGCTCCACTATCACTAAATTCCAAAATGAACAAAACCTCTTCTCAAATTGGAGAGTAGGACAAGAAGTCGGGGAAATTTGGGGATTAGAAAATGATGGACTTTTTGCCAACGAGGATGAAATTGCCAATCTAGATCAAACCAGCATTATTCCTTGGGGAGCTCTAGACATCGTTCCGGGTTGGCCAAAATATGTAGACTTAGATAATGATGGAAAAATTGAAAGAGGACAGACTTCCGATGACCCAAGAGATCTGAAACTGATTGGAAACACTACGCCTAGATATAGATATGGTGCAAACATTGATGTGAGTTGGAGTGGTTTTGATCTATCTATTTTCATGCAAGGAGTAGGTCAAAGAGATTATTATCCTCAATACTATTTATTCTGGGGGCCTTACCAACAGCCTTATGGAAATGTCTATCCATGGAACCTTGACTTTTACAGAGGACAAGCAGATGGTGCTGATTTAATGGCTCAACATTCTCAATCTTATATTGATGCAGGTCTTGCGGATCAAAACCTTGATCCTAACTATCCAGTGCTTCAGGCTTGGTTAGCTGATAATAACTATGGTTCAGGTCTAGATATTCCACAAACCAAGTACCTATTGAGTGGAGCATATTTGAGACTTAAAAATATTACGTTGGGGTATTCTTTGCCACAGTCTCTTTTGGAGAAATTGAAGGTTAACAAAGTAAGACTTTATGTTACCGGTGAAAACGTATTCGAGTTTTCTTCAATCAACACTTTTGTAGATCCTGAGGCTATCAACTCTGGAACAAGAGGCGCTTGGGCGTATCCATTCCAAAGAAAGTTTGCATTTGGAGTTAACATTGATCTGTAATTAAGAAATGAATAATATCATGAAAAAATATATCCTTTATTTATGTGCAGCTATGGTTTTAGCTTCATGTAACGATGATTTTCTGGATAAATATCCTCAGACTTCAGTTGCACCTGAAGAGTTTTTCAAAACGGAAGAAGATTTAGAATTGTATGTAAATGGGCTGCTTACAATGGCAGGTCCAGGAAGCTATTTAGCTGATCAAAGTAGCGATAATCTTGCGACTACTGGAGCAATAGAAATTAAAAATATCATGACTGGTACTCCAAGTTCTCAGACAGTTACAGGTGGTTGGAACTGGGGTACTTTAAGAAATATCAATTATTTCCTTGATAATTATACAAAAGCAACTGGTTCCGAAGAGGGAATTGCACATTATGTTGGTTTAGCAAGGTATTACAGAGCGCTCTTTTATTTTGATATGGTAAAAAGATACTCTGACGTCCCTTGGTATGAAACAACGCTTAACCCTGGAGACGAAGACTTATATAAGCCAAGAGATTCCCGTGAGATGGTGATGTCAAAGGTGATGGAAGATCTGGATTATGCAATGGCTAATGTCAGAGAATCTGTACCAACTGGTACTCCGAATGTTTGGGCGGTAAAAGCCTTCACTGCAAGGCTAGCTCTCTATGAGGGAACTTATAGAAAGTATCATACAGAATTAGGACTCGAAGGAAGCACAAATCAATTTTTGGAAAAAGCCAGAAATGTTGCACTTGAAATCATGAATTCTGGATTATTCTCAATTTATAATTCTGGTAATCCTGAAAGTGACTATGGGTCTCTTTTTGGTGCCCAAAATTTGGTAGGTCATCCCGAAGTAATACTTGCAAACATATATGACTCAAGCAAAGACAGAGGTTCAAATAACAACACAGGGATTTTTGGAGACTATGAACAGTCCCCTTCCAAAGATCTTGTCTTGAGTTATTTATTAAGAGATGGATCAAGATTTACTGAAGTTGAAGGATATGAAAAAATGGGCTTTGTGGATGAGTTCCAAAACAGAGATCCAAGATTAAGCCAAACAGTTGTTTATCCAGGCTGGATAAGACAACCTGATACGGATCCTTACATTCAGACATTAAGTAAAAACTTCACAGGTTATCATCAATTAAAAGGGTATGTGAATAGTATTGATAATGTTGTAGTATCCAGCGATGATTTCCCGGTTTACAGATATGCAGAAGTTTTGCTGACCTATGCCGAAGCAAAAGCTGAATTAAACGAATTGAATCAAGGGGATTTGGATATGTCAGTAAACCTCCTTCGACAAAGAGCCGGTATGCCAAATTTGGAAATGTCTGCTGCAAACGGAAATCCAGACCCATTTTTGACAGAGAAATATCCATCAGTAACTGGAGCCAATCAGGGAACTCTTCTTGAGATTCGAAGAGAGAGACGAGTTGAAATGGCTCTTGAGGGCTATAGATATGATGACTTGATGAGATGGAATGCCGGGAAGTTATTAGAAAATATACCAGCAGGTATGTATTTTTCTGGTCTTGGAAAGTTCGATATGACAGGTGACGGAATCGAGGATATTATTTTGGTTGATAAGGATAGTTCAATTCCTGTTGGAGATGATAAAGAGAAAAACAGCCTTGGTGTTGCTTTGATTTATTATAAAGCAGGAACAATCGACGAAAATGTAGATGTCTTTTTATCCAATGGCGAAAATGGTGGAAACATGGTGACAGAGACAAAGGAGAGAAACTTTGTAGAACCAAAATATTACTACCGACCAGTTCCTATTCAGCAGGTAACCCTAAACCCTAACCTGACACAAATATTTGGTTGGGAATAAAACTAGTTCTTGGATTTCGGAGCTCGGTTTTAAAACCGGGCTCTCTCCATTTATTCAAAATAGAAGAATGAATAAAATATTAATAGCGGCTTGCCTCGGCTTTGTTTTGCTACAGTCTTGTACAACCGAAGAGAAACAAGAACCCAAATCAAAAAAAGTAATTTTTGTCATAGTTGACGGAATTCCTGATGATGT
>NZ_JAHEBC010000222.1 GCF_024642405.1 Algoriphagus sp.
TAACTTTTCCTGAAGAACCTTTGTAAATTCGGAACCATGAGGAGGCTTAAGCATATTTGCATGTTCACCAGGCATTACAAATTTTTCAACACTCCTCGCATAGCGGCTCCATCCAAGAGTTTCAAAATCTTGAACATAAAATGTTCTTCTTTTGGCTAAAAACAAAGTAATGTCAATATCTAGAGGTTCAATCTCGTATTCCTTCCAAGCATTTACATTAATTAATTCTATTTGTCTTATTCTACTAGAAAGATCGTTATTTATTAAAGTTTTTCCCGCATAGTTAAACCATTTTTCCTTTATATAATTTTTTCTATACTCGATATAAAAACTTAAATCTTCTGATAAAAATTCAAACTCAAATCCTAGTTTTTTAATAAATCTTTTAATTTTTGGAAGGAGGTTTTTCGGTTTTTCAAAATTATAATTAGCAATTGTGTCTATCATTCCGACAAAACCTATTTTTCTATTAGTTTCCATCAGTTGTTTTGACATTTCAAACACTATTAACCCACCTATTGAATTTCCTATCAAATTATAGGGTTCTTTTATCCCACTATGATCTAATTCCTCAATAAAATGAAAAGCCATTTCAGGAATAGTTTTTAAGGGTGCCTTATTTCCAGAGATTGCAGGCGATTGCAAACCATAAACTGTTTGATCTTCATCCATATTTTCCATTATGGTGTTGACCTCTATCGGGTTTAATCCCACCCCATGAACAAAGCAAATAACCTTGTCAGGAGATCCTTTTTTTATTAATACTAAAGATTCTGTTAAATCTTTCTTTTCATTTTCAATGAATAACGAAAAGGATCTAATTGTGGGATATTTAAAAAGAGTAATTAAAGTCAATTTAATATTAAACTCTTTTTCTAATAAAGTTATTAATCTGACCCCCAACAATGAATGGCCTCCTGCTAGAAAAAAGTCAGTATCTAAATCAAAATTTGTGTTTTCTAAAACCAAACTCCAAATTCTAAATACACGACTCTCAATTTCTGATAATTCTCTATAAATCTCTTCAATATTACTTTGAACTGAATTTTCAATTTTTACACTTTCTAATTTGGGCAATAGCTTTCTGTCAATCTTTCCGCTGGTAGTTAACTTAAAATCATCAACAATACAAAAGTCACTTGGCACCATATATTCAGGTAATTCCAGCAATAACTGTTTCCTCAACCCATCTATAATATTTTGGAAATCCAATTTATCTTTTATTTGATCTTTCAAAGAAATATATCCTACTAGTGACAAAAAACCTTTAGAATCATCTGTCCCAACAACAGCATTTAAAATCCCATCGAAATTTAAAATCCTTTGTTCTATCTCCTCTAATTCTATTCTATTCCCTCTAATTTTTACTTGATTATCAATACGTCCTTCAAATTGAATCTCTCCATTAGGCTTTCTAAATCCCAAATCTCCAGTTTTATAAAGTCTTTCTGGAAATTCATCAAAAGGATTCTTTACAAATTTTTCTTCAGTTAATGCGTCTAAGCCTAAATAAGCCTTACCAACTGAATTTCCGCCTATCCAGAGTTCACCTGAAATATTTGGCTGGTCGACCAATTGGCCTGATTTATCAACCAGATAAATTTTAGTTCCGGGGATTTCTTTACCAATTGTAATTTGTATATCCGATTGATCAACTTTTTTCAGTGTAGAGAAAATAGTAGTTTCAGAAGGGCCATAAAGATTAAATATTTCTTTTGAAACTGGGGTAAGCTGGTTAACTAATGATTTTTTTAATGGTTCACCAGCAGAAAACACTGTTAGTGATGGAAAAGAAGTTGACCACCCGGAATTAATCATCATTTGCCAGTGAGTTGGGGTGGCAAACATTTTAGTTACTCCTTTAGATTCAAGAATTGAAAGTATTTTTCTAGGGTCTTTTCTTTCAAGCTTATCCAGCATATAAACTGTTGCCCCAAATAGATAAGGAATAAGAATTTCAAGAGTAGCTACATCAAAAGAAACAGATGTTACGCCTAACACAATATCATCTGTATTGAAATTTAATTCTCTAGCACCATTATTTATAAAGTAATCAAGATTTTTATGAGTAAGAATAATCCCTTTCGGATTGCCTGTTGAGCCAGATGTATAAATAATATACATGGGACTATTTAAAGAGATTTTTACGGGCTTAAAATCAGAAGAAAAATTAAAACCTGACTTTAAAAGATCTTCAAATACTAATCTCTTTTCCCCAAAAACGTTGTTACTAAATGCAGGCTGATCTGTAATAAAGTATCTAACTTCACTATTCTCTAACATATAAATAACCCGATCAGTAGGGTTTTCAACATCAATAGGTAAATAAGCAGCACCTGCTTTTAAAATTGCCAAGATGCTAATAATAGTTGCATTTGACCTTTCTAAATAAACTCCTATAATATCACCAGGATTAACTCCATTATCTTTAAGATAATTAGCGATCTGATTAGACTGTATATTTAGATCCTCATAGGATATTCCTATTTCACGGGTACTTACTGCAATTTTATCAGGAAAATTATTGGCAGTCTTTTGAAACATTTCAATAGAAGGAGGAACAACTTCTACTTCCTCTAAATTTTCTGGAACCGCAGGTGTTGGCCGTACTTTTTCTATTTCTTTTTCCTCATCAAACAGGGTTTTTATTGATTCCAATTTGACAATAGGATTTTCTATTAAAAATGAGACTAATTTATCATAGTTAACTGCAGCATCTTTAATGGAATCACTACTAAACAAGCTTTTGTTATATGTCCATTCATAACTTGGATTTTCAATGGTTCCGAATAGCGCGAGAATAATTTCAAAATTCACATACGATTTTGGATTGGAAACCAGTTGCCTCTCAACGTTTCCAAATTTCATCCTTCGCTCCTGACCTATAGAATTGTTAAAAATCAGAGGTAAAAGCGGAATTCTTGATAAATCTCTCTTAATTTTCAAGTTTTGAACCAACTCACCAAATGAAATAGCACCATGCTCCAAAACCTCTGAAAGCGATTCACTTCTTTCATTCAAATATTCTTCAAAAGTTAGTTCAAAATTAACTTTGGATTTAATGGGAAGTAAAAACACACTATGACCTATCAAGTTTGAAGCTCCCATCAAAGGCTGGCCTGCGATAGGCATACCAAGGATTATATTGGAATTTTTACTCCAAACTGAAAGGAATAATTCATAAATTGATAATAATAATAGATTAAAGCTGACCTTTTTTTTGACGCAGAATTTTTTGGCCTGAACCATTAATCCCTCAGAAGCCTCAAAGTCAAACCGATCTGCCTCTAATTCTCTGATAGGAGGTCTTTCAAAATCAATAGGCAATTCAAACTTTGGAACCGGGTTTGAAAGTTTGTTTAACCAAAATTCCAAATTATTTTTATAAGCTTCGCTAAGAGAAAATTTTTCTACTTTATCGGCGAAATCAGACAATTGGTGAAGCTCTGGCAAAAAAACTTCTTTCCCTTCTACCAATTGACTATAGACTAAACCTAAATGCGATAAAAACAGGACAATAGACCAACCATCAAACATAATATGATGAGATGTGAATGTGAGTCTGAATTCTGAATCACTCAGTTTGATGAGTTCCAAGATATACAAAGGACCTTTTTGAAAATCAAATTCGTAATACCCTGTCCCAATTTTAAATTTCTCAATATATTGATTCTTATCTTCTTCTGATAAATCAGATATATCATTGTAGGATATTGAAGTTTTTAAAGTTTCTAAGATTCGAATTTGCTCCCCATTTTTGGAAAAGACAGCTCTCATTCCCTCATGTTTGGAGATAAGAATCTGATATGCCTCTTCAAGGTTTTCCAAATTAATATCTCCAATCAGTTTCAAAGAATAAGACTCATTGTAGGCCATGCTAGCCTTTTTACCACCTAAATGGCATTGTAGCCAAATCTCCATTTGTGATGGAGTACTAGAAATAACTTTAGATTTCGTCAATTGCTCTACTTCAGGAGGTCGTGAGTCTAAAGTTTTTTCCTTCGTGTTTTTCATAGAAAGAAAGACTGTAGAATAATTGATTTAGATTTCTTGTACTCTTCCGGCGTTACCCAAATTGGAAATCCTTCGTCATTTAAAGATATTTTTGCTCCTTCAAATGGCGGATTATCAATACTCATCCAATTTTCAGATGCCAACAGCAGATCCCCTTCTATAACATCATTTTCGACCAATGACTTAACAATTTCATCTACTTTGCCTAAAGTTAATATCACATCACTCTCTGAATGAGAATCGGTAACGTAACAAGGAAGATTTTCCCAAATATGAATTCCGTTTTCCCTCAATAAAGCAAAAACAACTTCAGAAGTTGATGACTTTTCGCTACTATTGATTTTCCAAATTGAATTGAATTGTTCTGCAGAGTAAGAAACATTATACTTCTCAAAAATAGCATTCAAACCCTTTACCATTTTATCGGAAAGGCTCGCTAATCTTTTCTGAAAACCATCACCCTTTTCCTCCAAAATTTCTAAAATTGCATTAGTTGCTGTAAGAGTAAGTGGATGTCGGGATAATGTATTTGCGAAATAAGATTTTCCAATGCCCACTATTGCATTTTCATCAATTTTAGAATTTTTCACTCCTTTGTTACCCAACCATTTTTCATTACCTGTCAAAACACCTATAGAAAAACCTCCTCCCAGAATATTACCATAAATAGTCATATCTGGTTTGATGGAATAAAGCCCTTGAAATCCACCAATATGGCTTCTAAAACCAGTATTAACTTCATCGAAGATCAGACAAATATTATTCTCGGATGAAAATCCACTCAATTCTTTTAGAAAATCTAATGGTATAAAATCCAGTCGGTTTAATTGAATTGGTTTTACTAAAACTGCTGCGATTTCTAGTGATCTATTTTTGATTATTTCGAGACTTTCAGAGGTACCATATTCAAGAATTAATAAATCTTGAAGAGTTTCATTCTGATCAAGAATGTTATTAATCAATTTTTGGGAGGATGACTCATTCTCCCGAGCTCCAGAATCCTTATCTGAAAAAATAACAAAAAGACTTTTTTGAGAAACTTCCCTAGCGATGTCTAAAGCACCTACTTTTGCCTCCTCACTGGTATCAAAAAATGCAACCTTTTCACTTTTTGTAATTCGGGTTATTTTTTCAGAAACAATTTCTATCAAACTCCCTTGTGTTTTTCCATCAATACCTTTTTGTACTTGTTCTATTATCGCCTTATTTATAAAATCTGGCTGATATCCAAACAAATTACTTCCTGAACCACTAAACCAGTCTAGGTATTTATTTCCATCTAAATCAATTAGTTGGGAGCCTTTGCAATTTTTAGTAACAATCGGATAGTTTAAATCCTTTAAAAAATCCTTGATCTCAAATTCCTTTTCTGAGTCTATGTTTGAACCAGAGCCTTTTTTAATTAAAATCTTACTTTTTTGTGTTTTAGCGGAATAGGATTGAAGCAATTTTTTAATAAATAACTCAGCTTTTTCAGATAAAGCAGGATATTTAGAATCATCTGCCTCAACAGGTTTTCCTATCGTTTCTTTTTCTTCCCTTCGAATAATATTTTCCCTAACTATTTTATTAGCAGTTATTTTCTTGAGGGCAGGCTCGCTAATTTTCTTTACGAGATCAGAATTGACTAGCAAGTATTCAACCAAATTCTGAGGCGTATTTAAATCATTATTTAATTGTAAGAATGAAACATCAACTTTAAACTCCTTCTTGATTGAAAAAGCAAGTTGAGTCATACTTAAAGAATCTAGCCCTATTTCAAAATAAGTGAGACCAAAATTCTCAACTAAAACACTAACTCCACAGGCTTCTTTCAATATCTGAGAAACTTTTGACTCAAATATTTCCTTAACCGAATCATTTTTCGCTAAATCTCCGCTATCTACAACTTCAACTCCATGATTTTCAAAATCAAATGAATCTTCAATATTCTCTTTGACAAAATCAATTTTAACATCTATCCAACATCTTTTTTTATCGAATGCATAGGTAGGTAATAACATTTTATCCTGATACACTTCATCATAAATCTCATCCCAATTAAGAATTAATCCTTGTCCTACTAAAGACGTTACCTGCTGTTGAAAATATTCAAATTCTGAAATTGAAGTTGTTTTGTTTAAGCTATTTACAAAAGCTACATTCTTAGCACCTTCATGTTGCATTAGAAATGTCCCTAAACTCTTACCTGGCCCTACTTCAACCATCGCGGCTTCCGGAAGTTCGTTTAGTAAATTATTAACAGCACTATTAAACTGAACTGGAAGTCTCATATGTTGAGTCCAATATTCAGAAGAAGTTGCTTCAGAATCTTTCATCCAGT
>NZ_JAHEBC010000223.1 GCF_024642405.1 Algoriphagus sp.
CAACTCCAATATTTTGAATGAGTAAGGGCATGCTTATAATTGAAATAAGCACATTAGATGATTGAATAATCGCCAAAAAAAGAAAATTCTGTATCGACTTATTCTTTATGAAATTACCAATTGGAAGTAGTAAAAGTTTCTCTAACATGGCAGCTTTAATTTAGCTTTCCTGCGCATGTTTTTGATACAACCGTCGGAAATAGACCACTAATAAAGTCAGCAACCCTGCTATCGCGCATCCAAAAACCATTCCTTTGACCAATCTGATTTCCGTTCTTTCTAAAGGCAATCTTGGAGAATCTATTATTTGAATTAAAGGGGAATTATTACGGTGATTTACCTTGGCAATCTCTAAATTCTTCACGATTTCCTCGTACACAGCACCAGTTGCCTGAACATCAATTTGACGTTTTTTGACATCAACCGTCGCTGCGGAAAGTAAAGGGTTTGCATTTGGAATTTTGTCGGTAGCAGAAGCATAGGCACCAATGCTTTGATCTAAAATTGACCGGACGCTATCTGCCTGAGATTGTAAGATAGAGAGATTTTCACTGGTCTTTTTCGTTTTAGTATCCTTGTAAAACTCATTGACATTCTCTACCAAACGCTCGTTAAAAACCTTTGCAAATAACTGGTCTTTGGAGGAAACGGTCACTTCAATGATACTTAATTTCCTATCAGGTTTGGCGACACTTAATTGTTTTTCCCTAATAAGTTTTGCCACTTCTTTGACAACAGAATCTTGGGAAGTGGTAAAGCTCTCTCTGGGAATCGAAAAGTCCATAGAAGAAATATCAACTTTGGAAGCCCATTTTCTATCTATCTCTTCAAAAGAAATAAAGCGGTCTATCAATAATTCACTTGCATCAAAAGGACTTAATAATGCTTCGTCAAGCATCCGATCAGATCGATAGAGTTCCATAATATTATCGCCCTGAAATAGTCCACTGGTGCTTCCCAGTGATCCAAGGTTTACCCCGACAAGGGACGCTAGGCCAGACATCTGTCCCATACCCCCAGCTTCTCCTTCCTCCAATACAAAGGAAGTATTTGCGTGGAATACTGGCTTTTTAAAGATAGAAACCAATGCACCTAAGGCTATTCCTATGATTCCCGCGAGAATCAATATTTTCCATTGAGATAGAAAATAGCTGATCCAACTGGATAAATTTTGAAAAACTTCCTTTAGCGTAAATTGATTATCTGAAAAATGTTTATTTCCTGCCATTACCAGTTAATTTGAGAAATAACGAGTCCTAATGTTGCTAATCCCGTCGTGATACCTACGATTTCTCCCAGTCTCAGTGGAACTTTAGGACCTTTTGTCGGAACGATCACTTCAGCCCCTGGCTCTACTGGTGGAAAATTTCTAATTCCTAAGAACCCTTTTGTTCTTTTCACCGCTCCATTGGCATATACTACATAAGTCTGTTTTTTATTGGCTCTTCTTTCAAAACCTCCTGCCCCATTGATATAATGCTTCAAGCTTCGATTGGATTCATGTCTTAAAGTAGTTGGATAAACCACATCACCCCGCATTCTCACTGTTTGCAAAAGTTTTGGAACTGATAAAATATCTCCTTCTTCCAGTAATAGATCGTCTTCTGAACCCGGATTTTTTATGATTGCCTCTAAGTCAATAGCGACCGCTTCGGTTTCTTTGATTTTTACCGCAAATCCCGGAGTTTCAGAAGCAATTTGATCTAGAGATTCTTTCTTCGTTTGTGCAAGTTGTGTGTCAACCGGTGATTCTTTTTCTTTTGGCAAATCTTTGAAAAGCCTCGCCAAAAGTTCTTCCTGAGCTTCTGAATTATTTGGGTCTGCCAGAAGCTGTAATCTTAAATCTTCCAGATTTCTTTGTCTTCTGAGTTGCTCAGATTCGGTATTAAAGAATTCCGTTCTTCGAATCAAAGTCGCTCCTTTGGAATAAGCAAACTGGTTAAGTCCACCAGCTCTTGTCACCAAATCAGAAATCCGTTCTTCACTAGTCTGAATTGCAAAAATTCCTGGAGAATTGACCTGCCCTTCAACAGCTACCAATTTCTGCATGTTAAAATTTGCTCTTTTTCTAACAATCACCTGATCGTATGGTTGAAGAGCTTTACCATCTGGATTAAAGGATAGATCTGCATTCACCTGTGCTGGAATGATTTCAGATAGGGTACCTAAATCTGCATCTTCCAATCTCCTGGCAATCTCAATATCTTGTGTATTGGCAGATTCCTGTAATCCCCCAGCCATAATTATCAACTCCTCCACTTTCATGGTTTTGGAATAAGGATAGACTCCAGGTCTTTTAACCTCACCTAAAATCTGAACATATTTCTCATTATTGATATCATAGATGCTGGCGATGCGAACCACGTCTTCTCTTTGCAATGGAATATCTTCTGAAGTACCATCCAAAATAGACTTGAGATTTAGTTGCATCATTTCAGTACTTAGGTCCTCTTTTGTTCTTAGAATACTTGCTTGCGAAGTGTAGGCATCTCCTCTAAGACCTTCTGCATTTTTCACCAATTGGGATAGGGTAAGTCCATCAGACAAAGCAAAAGTCCCTTCCCTAAATACTGCACCTTTGATCTGAACCCTGTTGGAATAGCGGTTCAAAATTCTTTGAACAGTAATTTCATCTCCTCCTTTTAGTAGGAATAAATTGAATTGATTTTGGTATACATCAGAAACAGAACGCTGATTCCCTGTAATTCTGGAAATCGCTACTCGGTCTTTAAAAGCTTCGTCGGTAAAGCCTCCGGCATAATTTAAAAGATCTTCAAAGGTATCCTCACCAGCTATTTCAAAAGTCATTGGACGCTTCACTTCTCCTCTTATTTTTGCTCTGGAAATAAAAGGAGTTACTAAAATCACATCCTGATCCTGAAGCTGTCTATCGAGATCCGCGGTACCATTGATCAATAAATCATAGACATCAATCTCCGCAATCTGTTTATTGTTTCTTACCAATTTAATCGCTCGCATTGTACCATTTGCATTAGGACCACCCGCTGCATATAGTGCATTGAAAACTGTTGAAAAAGCACTAAGTGTAAAAGTACCAGGTAATCTTACTTCCCCTAGAATATGTACTTTTATCGTTCTTACATCACCCAAAGTAACATTTAAAAAAGTGGTAGGATTACTTCCACTTAACCCAGTATAATATCTTCCAACCCGATTTTTAATGATTCCGCTTGCTTCCTCTATACTCTTCCCTGAGACTGACACCGGACCGATATTATCCAAAAGTACAAACCCATCAGGATTTACTGTAGCCTCATAATATTGCTCAGACTCTCCATAGATATCTACATAAATCAAATCCCCTGGACCTAAAATATAGCTATTTGGAGTAGCTTGATTTAAGCTTGGCTCAAAGGTTAAATTCCTGTTTTTCTGATAAAAGATCGAGGTGCCAAATATCTCATTTTCTGAATCTGTGATTTCCAATTCTTGCTGAGGATTGAAAAAACCTCCAGCAATCAGATCAAAATCTGCCTGCTTTCTAGGATCTCTTTTTGAAACATCCGATGATCTTTTCAGGCCTGGCTCTCCAAGATCTAAATTCCCAATTCTTGCTTTCAATTTTGCGACCTCGGAAGCTGGCATTCCCCTGAGTTCTGCCAATTCCAAAAACTCCTCAATTGACAAACCTGCTGATGAAGCTCGATTTATCAATTCTTGCACCTCAGCATCACTCATTTCATCGACCTGTATTCTGGTCAGATCAGTATTTTGCTGAGCATATAATGTTGGAACTGCCAATCCAAGGAAGGCAAGCAAGGCAAAAAAGTACCAGAATCTTTTCTTTAAAATCATGTTATAGGCTTGGTGTACCGATCAATCCGGGTGTACGTCGAACAAATATGGACATTAAAAATCCGTCAATTTCTTAATTCTACCAAATATAGTTCCAAAAACCTGCTTTCCCGAAAACTCAAAAAAAGTCTATTCGGTGCAATTTCTACAAATTTCTATTTGCGATCTATCCATAAAAAGTTGATTTCTAAATGCTTGATAGGAATTAGAATTCCAGATAGCCATTAAAGTCTGGGACTTTAATTCTCCCATGACATGGCTCGCATCTTTATCAAAACAACAAGGCACGACTTGACCATCCCAGGTTACCACTGCACCTTGCCACATTCTCCAACACTTATTTTCCAACTTCTTTTTAAGCTTCCATTTTCCATCACCTGATGGAATGTATCTAGAATATCCCAAATCGGAAGGAATCAATTCTGAACCTTCCTCAAAATCATATACCTGGGTTGTTTTTAATTGTAATTCATCCACTTTCATCTTTTTAGCCCAAGATTTTAAATCAGGGATTTGATGTTCATTTTGTCCGGTAACCAAAAACTGAAGGATTACTCTGGGGTAATTATTCACAATTTTTTCCCGTTCCTCTATCAAAAGCTTAAGTCCTTTTTGCACTTTTTCCAAATTACCACCTACTCTATATTGCTGATAAACTTCTTGAGTAATCCCATCCATAGATACAATCAACTGTTTCAAGCCACTTTTAAGGATTTTATCTACTGTTACTTTATCCAAATAGTGCGCATTGGTGGAAGTTGAGGTAAAGATTTTGTTTTGATCTGCAAACTTGACCATTTCTAAGAATCTGGGATTCAAAAATGGTTCGCCCTGAAAATATAAATGCAGCCAGGTCAAATAAGATTTGGACTGAAGAATCACTTTTTCAAACAATTGATCCTGAAGCATACCCGTGGGCCGAGTAAAGGAACGAAGACCCGATGGACATTCCGGACATCTAAGATTGCAACTCGTAGTAGGTTCTACAGATAAAGTGGTTGGTTTACCCCATAACACAGGTTTCCGGATAAGCCTTGAAATCTGAAATGAAATATGCAATAGAAAATAATTCCAGACCTTTAAAAAAGTTAGATAGTTGAAAATTGCTAAAGCTGTGATCCATTTGTTTTTCACATCGGCAAGTAAATCAAATGACTTGGTGCAGCAAAGAGTATTTATTCGAATTAATAAAAAGTACTTCCAATCGTTTAATTACTTTTGAACCAGAAATAGCCTTCGATATGAAATTCATAAGATTTTCTTTCCTTTCCATTATTATCATTCTAGTATTCTCCTGCGGTAAAAAAACTGAAGAATGCCAGATCGATCAGGAGATTTTAGATCTGGATTTGACAGTGAAAATCACCAGACTGGAAGATGAGTTTTTTAATGCTTCATCAAAAGAAGATTTCGAATTCCTGCTTGAAAAATATCCGGACTTTGCGGAAGACTATTTGGGAAAAAGCCTTTATACAAGCCCTGATTCTTTAATTTCCGAATTGATTGCTATCCATCAAGATTCTGCAATGACCCTACTTTATGATTCGGTAAAATTTCAGTTTCAGGATTTTTCCGATATAGAGAAGGATTTGGAGAATGCCTTTAAATCCATCAAATATTATTTCCCGGAATTCAAAGTTCCTAAGGTTTACACATTTCTGAGTGGTTTTAATTCGGATTTAATCATTACTGAGGATCTGATAGTGATTGGTCTGGATTACTATTTACCGACTACTCATTCTTTCCAGCCTGACCTTCCTCGCTACATGGCTGAGCGTTATGATAGACCCTTTATAGTTCCCATGATTATAACGGCACTTTCTTCTCGTTTCAATGAAATCAATCCTCAGGACAATACCATGTTGGCTGAAATGATTTATTATGGAAAAGCATACCATTTCACCAAAGCGATCTTACCCTGTACCTCAGATCAATTTATAATAGGGTATACTGAAGATGAAATTGCAGAATGCTATGCCAATGAAGAGTATATCTGGGCTCATTTTGTTGAAAATGAGTTACTCTATGAAACCAACCCTTTTGACATTACAAAGTACTTGGGGGAAGCTCCGTTTACAGATGCGATCAGTACAAAAGCCCCAGGAAGATTAGGTCGGTGGTTAGGATGGAATATTGTGGACGATTATCAATTTAACCAGGATGGGTCTCTACCTGAATTGATGGCAAACCCAGATGCTGAACAAATCTTCAGGCAGTCAGGATATAGGCCTCGTCCTGGGAATTAGGAGGAAATTTATTAGGATCTAATATTCGAAGTACTCTTGAAATTGCAAGCTCTTTTGAAAAGTATTTTTCTGCCAAATTCCTAGAATTTCGCTTCATTTGAGTCAATTTTTCAGGATTAGCTTCCAGTGCTTCTATTCGTTTAAAACTCTGTTCTAATTTCCCTGGAAGAAATGGAATTCCAAGCTCATACTCTTTTGTAAGCTGGTAAACCCATCCTTTATGATTAATCAAAATAGCTTTTCCTG
>NZ_JAHEBC010000224.1 GCF_024642405.1 Algoriphagus sp.
AAGAAAATCTCAGAAGTAGAATTTGATACTTACACAGATAAATCTCTTTCAAGAGCTGATTTCATTAAGCAACTTCAGGAAGTTCGCTCCCAAGGCTGGGCTATTTCTGATGAGGAATTCGAAGTGGGGGTAAGATCCATCGCAGTGCCAGTTCGTGACAAGAATAATAAAACTATCGCTGCACTGAATATCAGTGGGCATGCGAGTCGGGTTTCAGTTGAGGTCATGAAAAATTCTTACTTGCCAGCCCTTCAACACACAGTTTCAGAAATAGAAAAAGCTTTAAACCTACTATGAATATTCAATCCTTTGAGTACAAATCCTTTCCTATCCAAGTCCATTTTGGTCAAGGTACTTTCAGCAAATTGCCAGAACTTTTAAAAGAATCTCGAAAAGCATTTATCATTGCCTCGCCTCGCCTTCAAAATCGGGTAAAAGAACTTAGCACCACATTAAGCTCGGAGAGAATTTTCCATTTTAAAGAGGTCGTTCAGCATGTCCCCTCCCATTTGGTGGAAAAAGCCTTAATGGAGCAGAAAAAGCATCAGGCTGATATTTTAGTGGCAATTGGTGGAGGATCTGCTGTAGGTTTAGCAAAAGCAATGGCCCTTCAATTAAAGCAGCCAATTATTGCCATCCCCTCTACTTTCTCAGGTTCGGAAATGACCAATATCTGGGGGATTTCAAAGGATGGTTTAAAAACAACTGGACGGGATTCATCAGTATTACCGCAAGACGTTATCTATGACCCTGAATTGACGGAAAATATGCCCAAGGATCTGGCCGTAAAAAGTGCCTTCAATGCCTTGGCACACTTGATGGAAGCAGCATATGCTCCCGATACCAACCCTATTACCTACAATAACTCGCTTCTGGGGATCAATAAGATTATAGAAGGATTAGACTTGTTGAAAACCTCCGAAAAACTAACTCCCCAGGCAAATGAATTACTGCTTTTCGGAGCATTTTTGGCAGGAAAAGGACTTGGAGAAGTTTCCATGTCCCTGCATCACAAAACCGCCCATACCTTAGGTGGTTCATTTGGGATGGATCATGCCTCTGTCCATACCGTAATTCAACCTTATGTTTTTGCTTATCAGTGGAATTCTCTTGAAAAATCACTGCAAAATGACTTTCAAAAAGCTTATGATCATGAATTTCCTCCTTTGAAAGTTCAAAGTTTGATCCAAGAACTTGGTGGACCTGTAGCTTTAAAAGCAATTGGATTTTCAGAAGAGAATATAAAACCTGCAGTGAAAATTATGCTTGCCAAACCCTACGCAAATCCAAAGCCATTGGAAGAAGAGGGCCTAATTCAAATGCTTAAACAAGCTTATTCGGGAACTCTCTAATCTTATGGAGGAATATGATTAGATAGTTTATGATAATAATGACTTTGTCCATTTAATGGATCTAAGCTGTAAATCCTCCGTCTACCACATGGGTTGAACCAGTTACAAACTTACTTCGATCTGATGCCAAGAAAAGAGCCATTTCAGCGATGTCTTTATTATCAGCATAGCGACCAAGAGGAATCATCTTTGTAAATTTTTCTTTAATTACTTCACCTGCTCCCGGTGCTAAAGCTTCTTCCAAAGAACGCATCATTCGATTATCTACCGGAGAGGGGTGAATTGTGTTTACCCGAATTTTATCAGGTGCTCCTTCCAAAGCTCCTGTTCTCATCAACCCTATTGTGGCATGCTTACTAGCTACATAAGCTGAAATTTGTGCAGTTCCGCGAAGTCCGGCAACCGATGAGGTTATAATTACTGAGCCTCCACCTCCTTGTTTAAGTGCGGCAAAACCATATTTCATTCCTAGCCAAACACCTTTCACATTGACTCCCATTACCTGATCGAAAACTTCCTCGGGATATTCTGACATCGGTTTGACTACCCCTTCTACCCCAGCATTGAGAAAGATCACATCGATTTTTCCAAAGGCCTTAAGCGATTCTTCTGTATATCGCTTCACTTCCTCAGCTTTAGACACATCAGCCTGAATGAAAAGAACATTTTTTCCTTCAAGTTCTTTTTTTGCCTCATCTAGGTTTTTCTGGCTATAGTCAACTACAGCAATGCCTTTTGCTCCTTCTTCCAGAAAAAGTTTAGTAGTGGCAAGTCCGATTCCCCCTGCTCCACCCGTAATAATTGCGATTTTATCTTTCAGTTCCATGGTGCAATGTTTTATTGTTAAATCGATACAATTTAACCTTACAGAAGAGAAAAAGACCTGATATGTATCATGTTTGCAACTTATGTTTCCCACATTCTCAGGTCTATTTTTCTATGAGTTTAGTCTCTTTATATCTATAATTTTTGGATGTTGAATACTTGAATCCTATTAATGGAAAAGAATTCTAAAGCTTAAAAAGAACTTTATCCATTCAATAAATTGAGTTCTTTCTGATACCTCAATGCGAGGTCAAGATACTTTTTACCCTTAGCTAGTTCTTGTACTTTTTTTCCTTCATCAGGTTCAAACTTGCTATTCAAAAGAAAAACCTTCGCTCTGACATTTGCTCTCAGACATTTGAAATACAAGAATATACCTTTGTCTTCTTCTTTTGGAAAACAAGTCAAAATTGATCCATAGGTATCCAGAAACAAATCAGAAAGATCTTTCCTGTCGAAAAATTCCAAATCCATACAAAGAAAAGCGATTTCATATAAAATATCTATCTGCCTAAAAGCATCCTGAAATTCAATACAATCAAAAATGACTGGATTCTTATATAGGAAAATATTGCCGCTATGAAGGTCGCCGTGAAGATCTCTAATAAAACCTAACCTGCTTCTTTCTACAAATCTCCTAACATGCTTCTTTAAAAAATTATTACTGAAAGAAATCAATCCAGGAATTACCTCTGAAAAGTCATTGCCAAATTCTTGCAATACAACATTTTGAACTGAATTCAAATCGTTGAATAACTCTTTGGCTTGTTCCTGATTGTATTCATATTCAATGATTTGGGCACTTTGATGAAACTTAGCTACCTGTTTTGCCAAGAGTGAAATCCTTAAGGGGTCGACTTTCCCTTGAGTTAAAAGCACATCCAGCCTTTTATCTTCCCGCATCCGCTTCATGCAAACTGCATAGTCTACTATCTCTCCTACTTCCCCACCTATTGTAAATCGTCCGTTATGGTAGATTATGGGTCCAACTGAAAGATAGATGGAGGAAAACCTTCTGTTAAGTTCCAATTCCTTTTCACAGAATTTTTTCCTCAAATCAAGGGTGGAATAATCTAAAAATGACAGTTTTATCTCCTTCTTTATCTTAAAAGCATGGCTTCTGCTGAGGATTACCCAAGAGATGTTTGTTTCCTCCAAAATCCCTTGAATTGGTTTGCCTTCATAAATCCCTTGGGCTAATAACTGATTTACTTCTTGCCTATTCATGGGAGGAATGGATGTATTTAAGAGCTTTATCAAGATTTTCTTGGAGCGAACCATCAGTGGATTGAATCAAAAGGTGAGGCTCTAGGATTGGTTCAAACTCAGATTTGATCTTCTGATGTACTTTTAAATCTGCTTCACTATCTTCTCTAGTCTTAGAAAGTCTTTTTGTAATCAAAGTCTCATCCGCTTTAATATGGATGATGGAAAATTTCCATGATAATGACTTAGCCAAAACAAAAAAAGGATCCCGGATTTTCTTAAGGTAAAAAGTGGCGTCTAAAACCAAGTTTTTACCTGATTTCTCGATTTTCTTTGCTCTCTTCAACATTTCATCATAGACAGATAATTTATTGTCAAATTGGTAACTGCCCATCAATCCCAATTCTTTTCTGAGGGCATCACTTCCCAAATAAATCGCATCAATTTCTTTAGCCAATCCCTTTGCAAAATAGCTTTTCCCTGAACCGGGAAGTCCCATAACCATAACTAAGACTGAATTACTTTTTGGGTGTTCTTTCATAATCACAGAATCTTTTCCTACGTGAGTATTAATTTCCAACTATTTTATCCTCATGTTCAATAATATCTCAAGAAAACTTTCGGACTCCTCTCGGCAATTGTTTTATATCGAAAACCAAATAAGCGCAACCACCTTTGAAAGTTAAATTACAAATAAGTTAGGTTTTCTACTTTTGATATTAGCCTGAAGTTTAGTGTTCAATTAAAAAATCTAATTAGCTTCAAAGAAACCTGAAGAATTCTTTAACGATCTAAGTCAATTCCGACCTATTTTACAACTAATTGATTTATAGCTAACATTACACTATGTATCAAAATAAAATTGCCACCAGCACCTCCTACTCATTTAAAATAAGAGCTTTCTTTTTATTCCTTTTAGCTTCCTACAGTACTGCAGTATTTGCCCAGCAAGCAACCAATTACACATCATTTAAACCTGGAGGTAAATGGCTAGCAGACGATGGGGAGCATATTGATAGCCATGGAGGGAATATTATTTATGTAGAAGCTACCGAAACTTATTATTGGTATGGAGAGCATAGAGGTCTGCCAAGAGGTGCATCTTGCTATTCTTCCAAAGACCTTTACAATTGGAAAAATGAAGGAGTGGTTTTGGAAAAAGGTGAAATTGAAGTTTTTGAAAGACCGAAAGTGGTCTATGATGAGGTGAATAAGAAATACGTCATGTGGTTTCATTTTGATAATTCGAAATACCTCACAGCAGAATTAGGTGTAGCCATAAGTGATAGCCCAACAGGGCCTTTTGAGATACAGGAACATTATCGACCAAATGGACATGAATCCAGAGATATTGGAATGTATTTCGAACCAGATACTAAAAAAGCATATATCGGATATGCTGCGGACCATATCAATAAGACTATCAGGATTGTGGAATTGTCGGAGGATTATCTTTCTACCACTACAAATGATGTAGATATTGAAGCACACTGCGAAGGCCCAGGAATCCTAAAGAAAAACGGTAAATTTTACTTGCTCACCAGCGGATGTTCGGGTTGGACTCCAAATCCCGCCACATATTATACTGCAGAGAATATCATGGGGCCTTACACAAAACATGGTAATCCATTTGTTGGAGATGCTGGTAATAACTCATTCAACTCCCAGCCTTGTTTTATCTTTAAAATCCCAGGGTATAAGGACGCATATCTTTACATGGGCGATCGCTGGAATGGTAGAGGGAAGCCTGAATCAGAATATGTTTTCCTTCCAATCACCATAACTGAAGAAGGCGAAATGGAAATTCATTGGTATAATGAATGGGATCTGAGCATGTTTACTCCTGAGAAAAAATAAAATCATTTTAAAAAATTTATCTCAGTTTTTAAAAAGACGTAAAATTCAAGAGTTAAAATCTATTCCAACTCAAAACAATTAATTTTTAACTTGAATCAAGTCGATAACTTGTATGTCTGAACAATTTAGGTTAATTGTTAGTATCGTTATAGACAATAACACTACAAATTCTTTATATGATGAAAAATAATTTCTTCCTATTCATACTCTTAATTTTTACTATTAATACAGCTTGTTCACAAAATGAGCAGGAAAACACCCCTTCACTAACTGGTGAAATAACTGTTGTTGAAGCCTTTCCTAAATTATCGTTTACAAGACCTGTAGATTTTCAGCATGCGGGAGATAATTCGAATAGGGTCTTTGTTGTAGAGCAACGGGGAGTAATCTCAGTTTTTCAAAATGATTTAGAAACAACTGAGAAAACTGAATTTCTAAAAATCGAAAATCTGGTGGATGATTCTGGAAATGAGGAAGGATTATTGGGATTAGCGTTTCATCCTGATTATAAAAGCAATGGCTATTTCTATGTGAATTACACTGCAACCAATCCCAATCGTACGGTGATTTCACGTTTTAGTGTTTCTTCATCAAATCCAAATCAGGCAGATGGTTCCAGCGAGTTAGTACTATTAGAATTCGACCAACCTTTTTCCAACCATAATGGAGGACAAATTTCCTTTGGTCCTGATGGCTACCTTTATATAGCCGTTGGAGACGGAGGAAGCGGAGGAGATCCTAGAGGGAATGGTCAAAATCGAAAATCTTTGCTTGGCAGCATTCTCAGAATTGACATTGATCGAACAGAAGGTTCTAAAAATTATGCTATCCCATCGGACAATCCATTTGCTAATAACAACCTAGGATTTAAAGAAGAAATATATGCTTATGGCCTTCGTAATCCTTGGAGATTTAGCTTTGACTCAGCAAATGGGCAGTTGTGGGTTGGTGATGTTGGCCAAAATAAATATGAAGAAGTGGATATCATCAAAAAAGGTGGAAACTATGGCTGGAATTCAATGGAAGGTTTTCATTGCTTTAATT
>NZ_JAHEBC010000225.1 GCF_024642405.1 Algoriphagus sp.
GCCTACCTGCTCCGGTATTAAATTCACAACTTCTCCAGCCATTGCCTCGGTCATACCAGTTCCTTTTAAAATACCTGTAAAACACCCTGCGGCAAATAAGATACTAGCCATCAACATAGCTTCTTTGGCATGAGCATCTATACGGGCTTTTTGCTCAGATACCTTTGGATAGTTTATCAAAAGTGCAACAGCAAAAGCTATCATAAAGACAATATGTGGTGGTGCAAGATTGAAAATGATACAACTGATTGTCACTAATGCAAAAAGTATATTGACCCAAAACAACTTTGGTTTTGCCAGTTCCTTTTTCTCAGAAATTGGATGCTGAACGGTATGAAAATCTAGGTTTTCTATTGGATTAATACTTTTACGTTCCTGTAACCCAAAATAATATGCAATTACCAAGACGCAACCTAAACCCACTAGGACTGGTATCAATAAAGGATTGAAAAGCTCTGTTACTGGGATATTCAAAGAAGTTGATGCTCTTAAGGTAGGTCCTCCCCAAGGAAGTATATTCATGGTGCCAGCAGATAATGCTACGATAGAGGCAAGTGTCAGACGACTCATTCTCATCCGATCATACACGGGTGTCATAGCTGGAATAGCTATCAAAAATGTGACTGCTCCAGATCCATCCAAATGAATAAGCATAGCTAAAATGGCAGTTGCTATCGAGATTTTTACAGGATCATTTCCTGCGAAAGTCAAAAGACGGTCAATAATTGGGTCAAAAGTTCCAGCGTCCATCAAGATGCCAAAAAATAGAATAGCAAAAATGAACATCAGCCCAGTTGGCGCAATGTTCAAAAGTCCTGTACCAATGAACCCTGGCAACTCTTTCCAAAAACCTGCAAAAATTCCAGAAAAGACAGGAATAAGGATTAAAGCAATTACAGGAGATACTTTTTTGCCAAGTACTAAAACAAAAAGAAGAACGATCGTGATAAGCCCCCAAATTGCTAACATTTCTCCATCATTTTAAAGGCTAAAATCTTTTGTGCTATGGGTTTTTGAAAAAGATTAATTGGAAAATTTAGCTTCATAATTAGTACCAATAAACTCATAAAATTCATTGTTTCAAAAGGACACATTGAATTTGAACATCTCCATTCTTATTTTAAAAGGTAATCAATTCAATTGGCTAAAAGTATAATTATTCAATATCACTAAAAACAGAAAGGTACTGCAGACAACAGTACCTTTCTATGATATTCAATGCTTAAACGTTAATTACTCCTGATTCTAAATCTTGAATGACTTTTTAATCCACTTTTGGTAATTCCTCACGAGGAAGTTTTTCGTCCCTTTGTGCAGTATTATAAACGAAAGAAGCAACGATTACTGCCATTTGGCGCAAATCATCCAATTCCAATCTTTCGAAATTATCCATGTTGGTATGGTGGGTTCTGGTTCTATATTCGATAGGATCTTGGATAAACTGGAAGCCTGGAAGCCCCACTCCATCAAAACTTTGATGATCAGTTCCTCCTGTATCACGAATTGTGATCGTTCTGTTTTCAATCAAATCATCGACAGGTTCAAACCATTGATCGAAAATAGGCCCTACCGATTCATTCCCCTGCAAATAGATTCCCCGGATTTTTCCAGTTCCATTATCGATGTTATAGTATGCAGAAAGTTTCTCATGATCAGGCTTTAGCTCCATGGTAGTTCTGTCAGCGAAATGGTTTTGTACATAATTTCTGGAACCATGAAGTCCCTGTTCTTCACCTCCCCAAAGGGCAATTCGGATCGTTCTTCTAGGCTGAAGTCCAGTAGCTTTCAAAATTCTTACTGCTTCCATCATCACAATACAGCCAGCAGCATTATCTGTAGCCCCATTGGCACCATGCCAAGAATCTAAGTGACCGCCAAGCATCACTAGTTCTGATTTCAAAGTAGGGTCAGTTCCTGGAATTTCAGCGATTACATTGTATCCCTGTAAATCATCTGTCAAATACCTGCTTTTGATTTCAGCTTCTACTTCCACTTCCACACCATTTTCGACCAGTCTGGCTAATAGGTTTACATTTTCAGGAGCAGTTTCCAATTCAGGAACTCCTATAGGAGTATCTTTTAAATAGCCTCTTGGACTACTCGTAAATAAAGTTCCGTGTCTACCATTAACCCCTTTAATAATCAGGGCAGCCCCCTCTTCATTTAAAAACTCACTGATTCGCATGGAAAATGCTCTTGCAGCTCTCAAGGCTTGAATTTGCTCTGGAGTATATCTGCTTCCTCCTCCCTGTGAACTTGGAGGTGCAGCCATTTGATTCAATTCTTCTTCCGAAAACCTTGTAGCATCAGCCTCAAAAGTAGGACTTTGATCTCCGGAAGGTTTTATAGCGATGATCGCACCTTTCAATTTTCCCCTGTACTTGGTCAGGTCTTCTTCTGTACTGGCTTCTATAAAAATAACTTTTCCACTTACTTCTCCATTGGTGCTTTCAGTCCAAGCTTTTGGAATGGCAATAAAAGGCATGTAATAAGGCTTGGTCATGGCCACATAGCTTTTTTCCATTTCCCAACCTCTTCCAAATTCACCCCATGCTTCGGTTTTGGCATTTTCAAGCCCCCACGCCGTCAACTGTTCAACAGCATAATCTGTGGCTCTATTATATCCTTCGGAGTTACTTAACCTCGGACCCGCTTTGTCTACAAGTTCAAAGGCAATTTTTTCAACATGGGAGTTATTGAATCCTTCATTTTTGATTTTTTGAATGGCTTGTAGATCTATTTTTTCCTGAGAAAAAGCAAAACTTGCAGCTAATAGAGCTGGTATTAATAAAAATGTTTTTTTCATAGAATTGCTATTTTAATGGTTGGTTGTTCAATATATGGCAGAAAGTAATTATTTCATGAATTTTTAAATAAATGGCATGTTTAAATGAATTTTTTGATAAAATCAGTTTGAACCTGTGTTATTTTTTAGCTCGATTTCTCAGAATGCTAAATTAAATTTTAGAACTTGATTCTAAACTTTAATAGTTGGCGCATTAGTAATCATTTTTGGTATGGCGGATAAAAGGATTTTTGTTTTTGATAATCAGTTAGAAAAGGAAGAGGTTGATAAGGTCAGAGAATTATTTGAGACCAAACCTTCCAAAGAAATACCAATTCAGGAATTGGATGCAAAATCCCTTAAAGATTCAGATTTTTTGATTTGTCTGATTTCTGACAAGCAACTCAAGGGTTTGATTTCTCAGCTAGATGAGCATAAAACTTCTTTGGGATTATTGCCTCATCCAGATTTAGTCCATGGTCAAAAAGGATTTGGAATCAATAAGAACATGGAAGGGGCTTTGGAGGAAATCTTCGAAAAGAAAGAAGTAGATGAGATTGATTTGATGATGGTCAATGATGAATTGGTTTTAAATTCATTGGTCATTGGAGAGTCTTTGAGTATTTTCTACGGAGATAAGTCTGCAGATTTTTTTGAAGGCTTGAAAAATCGATTTAGTCAGTTTTTGAAAATATTCCAGAGAGTCAAATTACAGGCTGTTGATATCAGTTTCCCAATTGAAAACGAGGAAGATAAAGGTATTTCAACGGCAAGCATGGGAATTATCGCAGTGGCTCAATGTCAAAGCCATATGATTTTTAAGCGGATCATCAAAGACTCGGGCTTGAATGATCAACTGATCCACCTACTGATTTTTGCCCCAAAAAGCTTAATTTCCCTAATTCGCTTTGGACTGCAAAACCTTATTTTTCCAATTAAAGGCAATAAATTACCTCGTTTTGTTGGCTATGCTACAGGAAAAGAAATCCTGTTGAAAGTGAAAGAAAAAATACACTTTGCCATAGACGGGATTGAAAAGGAAAGCGCAGAAATCCTGATTAAACTGCATGAACATCCGGTTCATATTTTACCTGGAAAAGCAGTATTAGAGGCAGAGCAAGGCAATGGGAAAGAAGTCCAAAATCTTAATACTTTGCCAACAGGCAAACTCAAAGAGGAATTGACAAGAGGCTATCTTCCTTGGGTCAGGCATGCTACTTCTGAGGAGTTTAAGGAATTATTCAAACTGCTCAGGGATAATTCCCAAACCACAGGAACTTATTTGGTTTTGATGGTACTATCTACCATGATTGCCACCTTTGGTTTATTTGGCAATTCATCCCCAGTAGTAATTGGAGCGATGATTCTTGCACCTTTGATGGCTCCGATCATTTCATTGGCGATGGGTATGCTTCGTCAGGATGGTTTGCTGATTAAGAATAGTTTGATTACCATATTTTGGGGAGTTCTCTTAGGCTTGATCTTTTCAATGATCATTACTTGGATGACTCCGCTTCAAATATTAAATGATCAGATTCTGGCAAGGATTCGACCAAATCTATTGGATTTAGGAGTTGCAGTCGCTTCCGGTATGGCAGGTGCTTATGCTTATAGTAAAGAAGAAATTGCCAAAACATTGGCTGGAGTGGCAATTTCAGTGGCCTTGGTGCCTCCTTTGGCTGTAGCAGGAATTGGGCTGGGCTGGGCTGACTGGAATGTATTTTTTGGAGCAATGTTACTTTTGGGCACTAACTTGGCCGGAATTGTAGTTGCCGCTGCTTTGACATTTATGACTTTGGGATTCAGTCCTTTTCGTTTAGCCAAAAAGGGCTTAATGATCAGTGCTGTACTTTTGGTTTTAATTGCTACTCCCTTGGCTTTAAGTTTTTCTAAAATGGTCAATGAAAATAGTATCATTCAGGCCTTAAGCGGTCAGGAAATCCCACATGGTTTACTTCGAAATATAAAAGTAGTGAATATGCAGCCCTTAAGGTTGGCAGTGACAATTCTTTCAGAAGGTGAACTAAATGATGCGGATTTTAATGAAATCAGATCTGAAATTGAAGAGAAAATAGGAAGGCCAATCGAACTTGAACTGACTTTAGGGATTCGAATGGGTAAGGTAAATCTTGACGATAAAACAGACACGATTTCTACAGATTAATAGAAGAATACTGCTTTCCCATTCTCGCATTTAATTTCAGAAGGCGGACTAACAAAAGAACAATCAGATCCGATATTATTTTTTGAATTGTATTCTTTTTGAAGTTTTGTGTATTGAGCTACTAAATCCAAAAATTCACTTTCGTTTATTTCTGAAGAGTATGCAATATAACTTGTGGGGCCTCCGCAGGCTTTATTTCCAATTGCTGTAAATTTCCATTGAGAAGGATTTGTACAGACCTTAGATTCTGATATAGAAACTATTTTCTCGTATAGCTCTTCTAATTCTGTGAGGTCATAAGTTCTACTATCCTCATTAATAAGTTGGCAGCTTGAAAGAAGAAAAAGCAGAGGAAAGATTAATTTTTTCATATCAGATGAGATTCTGATTTATAGAACGTCGATTTTCTTCAAAACGCAACAGGAACGAAACTTAATTCCCAGCTGGTAACATATTTCGGATGGCAGAAATTCTCCAGCTTTTACCATCATCCACAACCATAAAACTACTCCACATTTTGCGAACTGATCCATCGGGGTTTTTGATCTCGTACCGGGCATCGACTAGTCCAACTGTTTCGTTTAGGAATCTAATTCTCTCCACATGCAAAGTTCTTTCCCCAGGGTTACTTGTAGAGCTTTCCATCATTCCCTTGATTGCTTCAGAAATCCCAGACCTCCAAACTCCAGAAGAGACCAATTGGTCAATATCCTTGGTAAGGATTTTTTTTAGTAAGATAGTGTCCTTGGTATCCCTGGATTTTGAATAGGAATTGATCAGGTTTAGGATAGCTTGGGAATCTTCTTTAGTGTGAGAGGAGGTCTGAGCTAAGGAGCCAAACCCTAGACAAAAAAAGACTGCAAATAGTGTGATTCTGAGCATAAAGAGAAGGATTTCTTTCTCTAATCTACACTTTTAAAGTTAAAATTTTAAAAGTGTATCAAAAACAAAAGTCACCCAGCAATAGGTGACTTTTAGGATTTTTAAGGAAGTAATTGCTTACTGATCTTCTCCTCGAAGTTTGATAACAGCTCCTTCTAGAATGTCTCCGATCCGGATCTGACAGGCTAATCTGGAAGTAGGGAAGTATTCCGGCAAGTTTTCCAACTGATCCAATTCGATATCAGTGGCATCTCCTAGCTCATCCTTGCCTTCCAAAACTTCAATGTGGCAAGTTGCACAAAGTGCCATACCACCACAAGTTGCCAAAACGGGATATTCTGAAGCTTTCAAAATCTCCATCAGGCTGAAGCCCATGTCATCTGGAGCTT
>NZ_JAHEBC010000226.1 GCF_024642405.1 Algoriphagus sp.
AAAAGATATTACAGCTCCGGGACTCTTGAGCTATGTGCTACCTTCTGGTTGGGGAATCGCCATATTGGTTGGTGCTGCCATTGCATTAATCAATGATTTACCTGCCATGCTTTTATCCGTTTCCAGGCTGATGTTTGCTTGGGCAAAAGACGGTATTTTCCCTAAAGCCATTTCAAAAATTCATCCTACCAACCATACGCCCTTTGTCGCACTTCTTGTCGCTGGATGTATGGCAAGTATTGGAGTATTAGGTTCTCATTTGGCAGGAGATTTCTTTTTGGGAATAGATATTATGGTGACTTCCATGATGGTAAACTTTCTCTTAATGTGCATCACCTTGGTAAGCATCAGCAAGATTAATCCGCCAGTTGCAAAAAGAATTTCTGTCTTAAAAAACCGAACATTGCAGTTGTGTATTGGCTGGTTAGGAATCCTCACCTTATCAGGTTTTCTGGCCATACATACGTACAAGGATTTAACAGCCCAAACCAGCGCTTGGTATTTTCATTCTACTCCAATTTGGTTGATCGTCATGGGTTTGGCTAGTGTTATATTTGTATATAATTGGAAACGATTGAAAAAAAGTGACCCTCAAATTTCAAAACAGTTTTTAAAACTTCCTGAAGAGTAAAAAATGAACCCAAAAATTCAACTAACAGAACAATTGGAGATTTCCCGCATAGTAACGGGGTTGTGGCAAATAGCCGATATGGAGAGAGATGGCAAAACCCTAGATCCTATTGCTACCGCAAAATATATGCAGCCCTATGTGGATGCAGGACTTACCTCTTTTGATATGGCTGATCATTATGGGTCCAGCGAAATCATTGCGGGAACTTTTAAAAATGGTCTGGAAGATAAAAACGTAGTTCAATTATTTACCAAATGGGTTCCGAAGCCAGGAAAAATCACGCGTGAGGATGTTCGCGAAGCGGTTCAAACTGCCCTCGATAGAATGCAGCAAAGTAGTATTGATCTCTTGCAATTTCATGCCTGGGTGTATCATGATCCAAGTTGGCTGGATGGGCTTTTTCACTTAAAAGAGATGCAAGATGAGGGACTTATAAAGCATCTTGGAGTCACTAATTTTGATGCAGCACATTTACGAATGGCTTGTGCAAGCGGAATTCCAATTGTTAGCAATCAGGTTTGCCATTCAGTGATTGACCAAAGGGCTTCAATACAAATGAAAACTGTTTGCGAGGCTTATAACGTAAAACTTTTGGCTTTTGGAACCTTAGCAGGCGGATTTTTATCTGACAAATGGCTGGGTAAATCCGAGCCGAATGAGAAAGAATTAAGCACATGGTCTCAAATGAAGTACAAGCGTTTTATAGATACTGCCGGAGGCTGGGTTCCTTTTCAGAATTTATTGCAAACGCTTAGGGAAGTAGCGGATAAACACCAAGCTTCCATCGCCAATATCGCTAGTCGATATATCCTCGAGAATCCCGTTGTCGCCGCTATCATAGTTGGTGCACGTCTAGGTGAAAGCGAACATATAGCAGACAATAAAAAAATGTTGGAGATTGATTTGAAGCCTGAGGATATGGAAGCAATCAAAGAAGCTCAAAGTCATTTAAAAGCTATTCCTGGAGATTGCGGGGACGAGTATAGAAAACCTCCTTTTTTGACCGCATCAGGTGATTTGAGTGATCATTTGGAAACCATCCCCAAAGCCTTCACCCCAATAAAAACGGGCAAGAACAGAGAACAGATTTTCAGTGGCACGGTATGGGAAGAATATGCAGGTTACTGTAGAGCGGTGAAAGATGGAAATAGAATCCATATTTCAGGAACTACTGCCACGCATGGTCCTTTGATGATCGGAGGAAATGACGCTGCTGCCCAAACCCATTTTATCATCGATAAATTTGAGGGGGTGCTTACCTCTTTTGGGGCTTCCTTGGAAGATGTAGTCCGCACCCGGATTTTCGTCAATGAAATCAAAGATTGGGAACCCGTTGCCCGAGCACATGGTGAGAGATTTAAAGGCATCAACCCAGCAAATACGCTGGTTGAGGCAAAATTAGTCGGAGAAGGATATATGGTCGAAATTGAAGCTGAAGCTGTAATCCACTAGAATTTCCAAACCAAGTTTATTATTCCTTTTTATAGATTTTCTTTGTTGACTTCTGACTCAAAAGAATGCCATTGATTTTCCATAAAGAAATTGACCTTGATTGAATATTCATCAATCAATCCTGCTGCCTGATTAAGTACATCCCAGTTTTGCTTGGAAGGGACTTTGGTTTGTGCCGCAGCAATAGCTAGCGCATCCTGAATTTTTGAATAGGGCGAAGTTTCGAAAGATTGCCAAGCCCCAACTTGTCGTTCCGGTCTTGGAGTCTGCCCCTGAGCACGGAGTTCCTTCAATTGTTGCTGCATGCTTTTTGCCAAAACAAGAGTTTCATCTTCAGCACTAACATTGGCCTCATTTTTCTTTTGGATCAGCTCATCCACCGAAGCTTTCTTTTCATCGATGATCTTTAATTCATTCTTCAATTTCGCAAGAAGAACATCCGCTTCTTTTCGGAATTTGTAGAGTTCCTCATCCACACTTGCCTCCAAATCAAATCTCGGATCTGGAATTACTTTCACTTTGGTAGTATCAGAGAAAAGACTATCACTAATCACGATGCGATATTCTCCGGGTAAAACCGGAATATCTCTGGAAAATTCATCTTGCCAAGCTCCTGAAGTTGCCGCAGATTTTTCGTCTAATCTCCAAATCAGATAATTTAATCCATCTTCTAAGCTGTCTGCTTCAATCGTATTGATCAATCTATTTTGGGCATCAAAAACTTCCGCTTTTACCTTGTGATTTTTGGATGGTTGATTCGATAAATAGAATGGAATTTGAGTTTTCTGAAATACTTTATTTTCTCCCTCAAAAGTGGTATAAAATCCTGTCCAGATATTTCCGGGAGGATTGATAAAAAGGCCTTTGACTTGAACTGCATCATTCATTGGCAAGGCATTAATCCCGGTTTTCAATCTATTTCCAGCAATTTCCCTCAAAGACAATAAATCATCCAATACCCAAATTGCCCTTCCAAAAGTCCCAACTATCAAAGCGGATTCGGGTTCCTGAATTTTCAAATCCATGGTTGAAACAGAAGGAAACCCATTCATGAATTGCTCCCAGCTATTTCCTTCATCAATACTTATCCATAAACCATTTTCAGTTCCCAGAAAAACCAATTTGGGCTCCACAGGATCCTGAATCACTGTGAGTGCATATCCTTTTACTTTTACTTCATCCGCAAGGCGAACCCAAGTTTTACCGAAGTCATTTGTTCTAAAAAGGTAGGGTGCATAATCCCCTTTTCTGTAATTATTAACTACCATCCAGGCGCTGCCTTTATCATATCGAGAGGCTTCTATTTGGGCTATCCAACCCTCATCCGGCATTCCCTTGATATTGAAAGTAAGGTTTACCCAAGTTTTTCCTGCGTCTCTTGTCAACTGAACCTGACCATCATCTGTTCCCACCCAAATGACATTTTTATCCAAGGAACTTGGAGCAATCGTCAAAATAGAATTATAGCGCTCCGCACCCGAAACATCCAATGTAAGTCCTCCATAATCGGGCTTTTGGTGTTCAGGATTATTCGTGGTTAAGTCCGGTGAAATGATTTCCCAAGAAGCACCCTTATCATAAGTAACATGCACAAACTGGGAACCATAATAGGCCGAATTAGCATCCAAAGGATTCCTGGCAAAACCGGCATTCCAATTAAAGCGGAGGCTTGTTTTCACATCCGGAGCTGGAGGTTGAATACTCACATAATAACCTGTCAGCTTATCGTATCGGTATAAATTCCCGTTTTGCGAGGAACCATAGCCAAATCTCGAATTATCTAAATCAGGAGAAATATCAAATCCATCGCCACCCACTAAATACTGCCAATACAAGGTGCGGATCCCTCCTCTTTTCCAGGTGTAAGCAGGTCCGGACCAATTCCCGTTGTCTTGCATTCCTCCATATACATTATAAGGAACGTCATTGTCCACCCCGACATGATAGAATTGGGCAACAGGAATTGTCTCTGGAAAATACCAGCTTTTGCCATGGTCGTAGGTAATTCCCAATCCCCCATCGCCACCGATAATAAAGTGCTTTGCATCGTTTGGATTTACCCAAAAAGCATGAAAATCCGCATGAATCCCTTTCGTTTCATCTGCCGGAATCATTGGTATGGGATCAAAAGTAATCCCACCGTCATAACTAACAGATAAAGGCTGATAAATATTATAGAGTCTCTCCTTATCCTCCGTGTCAACTGCCAATTCCTGAAAATAGAAGGGTCTGTTATTGGCAAACTTGGGATTGTCATTGATCATTTCCCAGGAATCACCACCATTATCACTTCGGTAGATCGCATTTTTTTCAGCTTCTATTTTCGCATACATTCGATCAGGTTCGGATGCAGCAATGGCAAAACCAATCCGACCTAAATCCCCTGTAGGCAGCCCTTCCTCAACTCCTTGTTTATGCCAATTCTTCCCCGCATCCTGAGAGACATACAAGCCAGAACCTTCGCCTCCGGAAGTAAAATAATAAGGCGTTCTTTTATGCTCATACAAAGCAGCAAATAGTTTGTTGTGATTGCTGGGATCCATCACCAGATCGGCAATTCCTGATAGATTATTAGAAAATAAAATCTTTTCCCATGTTAACCCTCCATCAATCGTTTTATAAAGACCTCTATGTTCGTTTGCAGTAAAGGGATCACCCATGGCACCGACATAGACAATGTTTGGATCTACTGGATCGATGATAATCCGATGAATGGTTTTGGTGTCTTCCAGTCCCATATGCTGCCAGCTTTCTCCCCCATCTTCACTCTTAAAAATCCCCATTCCCAAATTCATAGAATTTCTAGGGTTTCCTTCTCCTGTTCCTACCCAAATCACATTTGGATTGCTTTGTTGGATGGCCAAAGCACCAATATTCTGGGTGGGTTGCTTATCAAAGACAGGCTTCCAAGCTGAACCTCCATTTTCCGATTTCCACACTCCACCAGAGGCTGCACCAACATACATGATTTTTGGATTTTCGGTCACCACATCAATGGTAGTAATCCTACCGCTCATATTGGCGGGACCGACGTTTCGGATGTTTAGATTTTTTAACCTAGAGAAATCAATCGTTTGGGCTGAAATAGAAAAGCTGAAACTAAAAACAAGAAAAAGAATTAGAAAAGGAACTCTCATAAAGGTCTTACTATTTGGTGGTGAACTTCTAATAGAATCTCACTCGATAGTGAGGGTTCTTTGGGTATTTTTAAGAGTGAAAAGATAGAAACAAAAAATAAAAATTAGCCTGAGTTTTTGGCAGCTATTCAGGATTTGTAATCCTGAACTTGGATCACGGGGTTTAAATCCGGGTAATTGGACCTGAAGATTCTAAATTTTCCGTTCAGGCTTAGAGATTGGATTCTGCAAATTAACTGGACTCGAAAAGTGGTATCAAAAGGAATAAATCTTCTCAGTTTGGAAACACTGTCATATCATAAGGAAGGGAAGTCATTCACATAATAAACCAATGTATTTTAATATCAAACAAAAATAATCAAAGCACTAAAGATGAGATCGATGAAATCCTTAATTTGGTTTCCACAATACCCGACTCCCCTGTGGACAATCCGGATATAAATAGGATAGACTATCGGAACTTGGGTTTAAAAAAGTGTTGTGCTGCATACCTGTCAAATAAGATGAACAAATCTGCATTAAGATATATTTTTTCTGTTTTAATAATTGCAATCACCTTTTCATGCAATGAAAAACAGAATAAATCGAAAGACATATTGGTAGTAGTTGCCCATCCAGATGATGAAACTGGATTTGGGTCCGTATTGGCAAAATTTTCACGAATTGGATATAATGTCCATTTGGTCATTGGTGTTGATGGGCGTTATGCCACACAATCCGGAAACAAAAATCCTGACTCTTTGGCCCTATCTAATAAAAAACAAGCCATTTGCTCTTGTGAAAAACTGGGGATTTCAGAACCTATTTTTTATGATTTGATTAGCTTAGATAGAAAACACGGACAAAAAGATGGTGTTAGAGCTGCCGTTGAATCAGGAATAGAATTAAGAGAAAAGCTTAAACAAACTATTCTTCAGATTCAACCCGACCTAATTATCGCTTATGGACCCGATGGAGAATATGGCCATCCTGAACATATCATTGTAGGTAGTATTTAACA
>NZ_JAHEBC010000227.1 GCF_024642405.1 Algoriphagus sp.
TAAGTTCGGAGGCCATGTGTTCAGACCAAACTGTATAATAATCTGTTCTAAGTGCCAACCTTGCTTTTGGTAAATTATCCCAGGAAAAAATCGCGGTCATCGTTTTAATTCCCAAGTCTTTGGCAGCTTCCATTGCATAGGCGGCACCTGGATATCGTTGATGCGTACAAAATAAAAGGTCTGGATTTATTTCCTTCAAATCTTGTAGATACTGCTTATATGCCTGTGACCTTCGAATTCGGCTTAGAAAAATTTTTTCAGTTCCAGTTATTCCTTCGTATCCTTTTATCTGCTTCCCAAAAAACTCAGATAAGGTTATAAGTGCTTTTCTTTGCCAAGATCCTTTTTTCTCATGCCAGTTCAGCATGATCGTAGGGTTTGAAGTAATCTTTTCGTTATGCCTTAACCTTGCATAACAAGAACTTTCCTTCAGCAATTGAACCGAGAAATCTTCCTTAAATACAGAAAATGTCTTTTCTTCTGGAATAAATCCATTAAGAGAAGCTGATAATTTCACAACCTCCGGAGAAAGTGCATGCCAGATGATAATCTCATGGCCTTCCTCATGTAATCTTTTTAGAAGATCAGAATACAAATAATTTCTTATACCAACCCCATCCGGGATCAGGAAGCAAATTTTCATAAAATATCTTTAAACAGCTTTTGTTTGGAAGTCCCCCAAAACTCAGATTTCAATAATGATTTTAGAAACAACTGATCACTATCTCCTTTTCCAAAAAGTTGTTGAACTGGATGTCTATCCAACCCTTTTACTTGATTTAAAGCTAAAAGAATTTCGTCTTTGTCGTAATTAACATTGATAATCTCAGAATGAAGCGCTCTGTTTTGTTGGCGAGAGCCAATGTTAATACTAGGAATCCCATAATAAGGTGCTTCTCGAATACCTGCACTACTATTCCCCAACATAAACTGGCTTTTCTTTAGTAGTGCCAAAAAGAATTCGAAACGCAAACTAGGAAAGATACTGAAACGTGGATTTCCTTTAAGTTTTTCGTAGGCAGACAATATATGTCTGGAACCTAAATCGTTATTAGGGTAGATTACAAGAAAATTTTGATCCGAATCTAAAGCAGCATTTACCAGTTGAGCAGCCGCGAATTCCATTTTATCTTCCTCGGTGGTAACTGGGTGAAACATCAATACTCCAAATTCTCTAAAAGGAATTTGATAATAATTTAATGCTTCTTCAAAAGTGGGAAGTTTATCAGAAAACATTAGGTCAATATCCGGGGAACCTATCACATGAATATTTTCTTCCATTTCTCCCATTTGAACCAATCTCTTTTTGGCTATTTCATTAGATACATAATGTAAATGGCTCATTTTTGAAACCGAATGCCGAATGAGTTCATCAATAGTTCCTGATACTTCTCCACCTTCAATATGAGCTACCAGAATGTTATTCATAGAACCTGTAATCGCACCTGCCAGTGCTTCTACTCTATCTCCATGAATAATCAAAAGGTCTGGTTTATTTTCCTGAATATAGGATGAAAGACCTTCTATGGTCTTCGCCAAGGTCAGATCCATACTAGCTTCGGAAGTATAGTTGATGTATTGGTATACATTATCAAAACCGGATTTCAGAATTTCGAGAACTGTATACCCATACTTTCTATGCATATGCATTCCTGTAGCAAAAATATGTACTTCAAAGTCAGGATGATCTTTGGTAATAGCAATAAGGGACTTCAGTTTCCCAAAGTCCGCTCTAGTGCCAGTTAGAAATAGAAGTTTCTTTTTATTGGACATCTTTCCAGGAAACATGTTCATCTGCATCAAGGTCAACCAATGCAGTTTTACCAATTAAGGATTCGTAGTGTTCTGCCAAAATTTCTCCTGTCCCAGGCCTTTTCACCCATATATTTTCTTTTGTAAATGGCTCACCGGCCTTTACTGGAGCTGTCGTCACTACAGTTGCAAATGCAAAATCAATTGTCACTTGTTCTTCCTTTGCTGGCTCCTTTTTACCACCAAGCATCAAATGTATTTCCTTACTGCCTTCAATTAATTCTTTACATGCCTGCTCATCCATAGAGCAAACAATATCTGGCCCGTTCCTTTGCATGTGATCTGTAAAATGCCGTTCTAAAATCGATGCACCTTGAGCCACAGCAGCAAAACATGCCAAATTTGAAAGCGTATGGTCACTTAGCCCGATTGGGATTCCAGGAAATTCTTTCATGAGCTGCTGCATAGCTCCAAGTCTAACCAAATGAATTGGAGTGGGGTATAAATTGGTAGTATGAAGAATAGCTAGTGGAACTCCATGTTTTTGAATTGTCGCAACAGCTTTCTTTACACTTTCTATGGTATTCATTCCTGTGCTAAGGATCATAGGTTTTCCGAAAGAAGCAATATGATCCAATAGTGGATAGTTATTACATTCTCCACTACCGATTTTGAAAGCCTGAACATCCATACTTTGAAGCCTATTCGCGGCAGCTCGGGAGAATGGAGTGGAAATAAAAATCATTCCTTTGCTCTCCACGTAGGTTTTCAATGCTCTTTCATCTTCTTCATTTAGAGCACATCTTTCCATAATATCATAAATGGAAACATCTGCATTGCCTGGAATTACCTTTTTGGCAGTTTTACTCATCTCATCTGCCACAATATGAGTCTGGTGCTTTACCACTTCAGCACCCGCTCTAGCTGCAGCATCTACCATTTCGAATGCAGTTTCAAGACTTCCTTCATGGTTAATCCCCAACTCGGCAATAACTAAAGGAGGAAAATCAGGTCCAACTTTTCTTCCTGCAATTTCAATGTATTTATTCATATGACTTTAAATGTTCAAGTATATAAGCAGCATAGGTAAGATCATCCGGTTCATCAATATCTACAGTACTCGCTATATGATCTATTTGTAAGGGATATACATCCCTGGTAATAATCTCTCCATTCTTAATAGCTTCTGCGAGAGTGATATAAATCAAACCATTCTCAAAATACCTAGGGGTCAAATCTTGCATCCTTTGTCCAGGGAGATAATTTTCAGGATGATAAAAATTTGACTCATCAATAGTTCCAAACTTTTTTGGCAAAACTGAAAATCCAGCCAAGCTTTTTCTATTCGAAGATTCGAATCTGGAAATTGCCTCTTTTAATAGATTTTTTGGTCTAATCGGATTAGTGGCCTGGAGTAGAATGATTGCATCACAAAGGATTTCATTGGACTCAAACCAGCTTAATTGCTGCTGTAAGACCTCTACAGAACTTGTTGTATCAGAGCCCAAAGACTCAGGTCTCATCGTGATTTTAGCCCCAAATCCCCTGGCAATTTTTGCTATTTCCTCGGTATCTGTATTGACAAAAACATCATTTTCAGGAAAATTCTGTCTTGCAAAATTGATTGAATGAGCTATCAATGGAATTCCATTAAGATCGATAATGTTTTTACCAACAAATCTCTTTGAGCCTCCTCGTGCGGGTATTACGATTTGATAATTCATTATTTATCAGGTCTCGGCATTTTTTGAAGAACGAATCAAATTTTTTGAATTAAAAATATTTTTTGACTCCCCCTACTCTAGTCCTTTTTTTAATCGGAATTCCCAAGATTCCAAACTATGGAAGTCTTTCAGAAATTGACTCATTTCCTCTTCCTTATTTTCCATTGGAAAAGAGAGTAATTGATTTTGAAATTCAGAGATCCAAGAATCAATAATATTTGGAGTGTCGATCAATTTGACAAAAGGGTAACCTCTCACCACATCTTTAATTCCACCATTCGCGGAAGTAAAAATAAAATTCCCGCATTTTATTGCCTCTACTAAGGATAAACCAAAGCCTTCTTTCCAAAGTGAAGTGAAAAAATAGTAATCACTTATTTGAAGATATCTGGATAACTCTTTTGGTTTTAACCTTCCCAATTGGCTTACCCTATTATGTTCCCAATCTGGATTGGAATTATGTCCAATGGTTATGATTTTTACTTTTGGGTCTAAATCCAATAATCTTGGAATCATTTTACCGAATAAGTGAATTCCTTTCACTGGTCTAGAGTTTGCCATCCAACAAATAATCTTATCCTCCGAAGCAAAGCCTAATTCTTGACGAATCAGGGTTTTTTGTTGAGAAGTAAGAGGGAAAAACAAATCTGAAGAAACCCCATTTCCGATAATTTCTACCTCTGGGGTAAACTCATTGTTGATTCTTAAGCTTTCTTTATAACCTGCTTCTGTAAGAAAAAACACCTTATCAACAAGAGAAGAATAAACAGACTTTAAGGATAGTGCATGGCCATGATAATAGAAAATGACTTCAGTACCTTTTGGCAAACGATCCTTTAACTTACATATGCCCTCTAACAAAACCTGATCGTCAAGAACTAAAATCTGTAGAGGGGTATTTTTTTCTGATAGATTTAAAAGCTTATCAGAGTAATCTTTAACAACCCAATTTTTAAGGGCTGAATCTCTAAAAAACGAGGAACCTCTAAACCATTTTCTTTTCGCACTAAAAGCAAACACTTCATCTTGATCCTTACTTGGAGATAAGACATAGTCAAAGAATTTATTTTTCTTTAAGAAATAATTGAATTCCTCAGTCCAACTACCGATTCCATGGTATGGTAAAGGTAAATTGGATACTAATACTCTAATTTTTTCTTTCAAGGTGAAATAAAAATAAACTCAATTCACGTGTTTAGAATTCTTGTAATTCTACCATTCTTTTAAACAACTTACTATTTTCAATAAGCTGGTCAAATTTCCCATCTCCTACTACATTACCTGAATCTAATACTAGGATTTTATCAGCTTTCTTCACGGTGCTCAGTCTATGGGCCACAATGATGATGGTATATTTCCCTCTTAAGTTATCGATGTTTTCCTGGATGGATCTTTCCGTTTCACTATCAAGTGCAGAAGTGGCCTCATCCAAAATCAAGACATCAACTTCTTTGTAAAGTTCTCTTGCAATTGAAATCCTCTGTTTTTGCCCTCCAGAAATTAAAATCCCATTATCCCCCAATTTTGTACTTTCCTTTTCAGGCAAACCCTCTATAAAAGTATTGATGTTTGCCATTTTAGTGGCGTGGTTAAATCTCTTTATATTTTCAGGAGTTTTCTCATCCCAAAAAGTGACGTTATTAAAAATATCATCACTGAAAATCACCGGCTCTTGGGTAATATATCCAAACCTTCTTCTATAAGAAGATCTATCAAATGCATCCCTGCTGGTTCCATTTATAATGAATTTCCCTTCCGTGGGTTCCAAAAGTCCAATAATCAAATTTACCATAGTAGTTTTTCCACTACCACTACCTCCTACTAATGCCAAAGTTTTTAACCTTTCAACATTTAGGTTTATATCCCTCAAAACAGGGATTTTGGGATTATAGGCAAATTGCAGATTTTCAATTTTGATGTTTTCAATTTTGCTTACCTTATTACTAATGTCTCCCGGCTCCTTCAAAGTTCTGAATTCCTCCATCAGCTCCATGGCTGCTACTATCCCTCCATAATGAGATACAAAACCTTGCCAACTTGTTTGTAAGCTTATGACATAGTTTAAAGCTCTGTAAAAGAAGAGTAAACTTGCCATAATACTGGAAATCTGCCCTCCCATTAAATTTACTTGTACCAATATAACCGCGACTACGACCAGCAGAACAATCGGCTCCCGAGTACTTGACATAAACGAGCTATACAATCCAATTTTCTTCTGTTGCTCTTCAATAGAATCAATGATCGCCTTGAGCTTCATTTTATACTTTGAAAAGTAATCTGTCGCTTTTAAGTACTTAAAATTATGAACTGCCTGAATTAGATAGGATTGAAATTCATGATTAAAGGCTGTTACTCCTACTGAAGCTTTTTCAGTAAACTTGAAAATAAACTTGAAAAGGAAATTAGATAAAAAGCCTCCAATACTTACCAATATCGCAAATTGGAAATTGGATAACATCGCCAAAGTGACATATACACTCAATAGGACTAGGTATTGAATCGTACTGAAATAAGTGAGGAAACTATAAGTCACTTTAAATACTTCACCAGAAAGTGTATTCTGGATTTTCCCAGCATCTAAGTTGACGAAGTTTTTGAAACTCATTCCCTCCAAGCCGTCCACCATTTCGTAACGAAGTTTTTTTACAAACTCCATTTGAAGTTTTGTCTTATAAACCCCATCAAAAAACTTAA
>NZ_JAHEBC010000228.1 GCF_024642405.1 Algoriphagus sp.
AAGTGACTTTAAAAATGATTTTGCATTGGGTTCTAGTTTAAATCTCGGTACAAAAATCACTTTTGCGGAACGACTTCAATTTCACCTTGGATATAGAGTCTATGGAAATTTATGGAGTTCTGATTTATCAGCACCAGATCCATTATCAGGCCTAAATAATCGATATGAGGTAGGATTATTTGATCTATTGAATTATGAAGAAAAATTCTTTGGGAAGCTAGAAACATTTTCTTTAGGCTATTCCCAATCCAGTTGGGGACTGAAAATGGGCCGAATGGCAATCAATACAGATTGGATCAATGCTCAAGATGGTAGACTGGCACCAACTGCTATAGAAGGGATCCATACTTGGTTTTCTCCAAACTCTTCTTGGGATTTAGGGTTTTGGGCTATTAGTAGAATAGGAGTCAGAGGGACATCAAAATGGCTTGGACTAGGAGAATCTATAGGGGTTTTTCCAGAAGGTAGAGATGTTTATGGGAATGGATCTCAATATGCTGGTAATACATCAAGTGATTGGATGGGGATTTTAGAAGTTTCTCATCAGGTAAAAAAACTTGGGAAAATCAGTTTTTCTGAAACGCTCGTTCAAAATATCTCTAATACATTATGGATGCAATTTGAAAGAAACCAATCTCAATCTGTTGAAAAAGGCACTTGGTTTACTGGTATTCAATTTGGATTCCAACATGGAATTGGTGAGGGGGGAAATACTGTTCCCATTTTAAGGTATAAAGATCCAAATGATATAAACTGGGTAGTTTCAGGCAAATTAGGGTATTCGAAAAATAATTGGATTACAAGTTTAAGTTATTCTCATTTAGATGGAAGGGGCCGTTGGTTGAGTCCCAGAGAATGGGGAAAGGATGCTTGGTATACTTTTATTCCAAGGGAGAGAAATGAGGGATTTGGAAACATGGATGCTTTAGTAGCTTATGTTGAATATAAAGTTGGTGAAACTGGATTGAGACCTTATATCCATTTTGGGTTACATTGGCTACCAAATCTTGAGGATTTCCAGGCCAATAAATATGGTTTTGCATCCTATCGACAGATTAATTTAGGTTTGAAATACAAGCCTAATAAATTAAAATCAATTGATTTTCACCTGATCTTAATGAATAAAGAAACATTGGGAAGCAAAACATTGTCACCAAAGCAGCGATATAATAAATTTGAAATGATCCATATTAATGGGATGTTGAATTGGCGACCATTCAATTGATTCAATATAGGAGGTCTTTCAAGGTAGATGATTGAGGCATTTTCAAACAAATTTGGAATTATCAAATAATAGATAGACCTTTGTGCCGATCAGAAATTCACTTAACAAAATATATTCTGATCCTTGAAGTAAAGTTTGCGTTGATTATCAACCTGCTTAAGTAGCAAATTCAAGAGTTTTCCCTTACGATTACATAGGTTTTAATTCTCTCCCTTTTCTACTTTTTTAATTCAACAGTGGCCCATGGCTATTTTTAGAATTAAAACCTGCAGTAAAATCCTCCCCAACAGTACAAGAAAGAAAAACATTAAACATTAAACCAAAATAAGACTTTATTAAAACTATAAGATTCTCAGAGTCTAATCTATCAGATTTCTCTATCGCCCTCAAATCTAGGGTTTATGGACATTTTAAGTCCACTAATAAATCCAAGTATGCAAATAAGGAAATGGTCTTTAAGACTGTTTTACTTATATCTCTTTTCTTATTACCTCAAATACTAATAGTTTCTGGTCTTGTAACAGAAATTTGGCAATTATTTGGTTGTTATATTCTTTCTGCACTGGGAATGGCAGGAATTGGAATGGGAGTGATGCATGATGCTTGTCATGGATCTTACTCCAAAAACCCTAAAGTTAATAAATACATCAGCTATACTCTAAATATGGTGGGTGCGAGTTCGGAAGTTTGGAGAATCCAGCACAATGTACTTCATCATAGCTATACGAATATTCATGAACATGATGATGATATTAATGCTCCATTCTTTTTGAGATTTTCTCCAGAAGCAGAACAAAATAAATTACATAAATACCAACACCTTTATGCTTGGTTTTTCTATGCCTTATCTACTTTATCTTGGGTAACTGCCAAAGATTTTATCAGATTGAAAAGGTATGATAAAAAGGGCTTAGTGAAGGGCGAAAATGGGTATAAGAAAACGTTATGGACCATAATTGGATGGAAAATCGGATATTTTTCTGTAATGCTTGGCCTTCCTTTGATTTTTGCACCATTTCCATTTTGGTTGATCTTATTGGGTTATGTAGCAATGCATTTTGTGACCGGGTTTATTATTACCATGGTATTTCAAATTGCTCATATAGTGGAGGATGTAAATTTTCCTGTGGCAGATGAGCATGGAAATGTGGAGGGAGAAAGAATTCTTCACCAGTTAGCCACTACTTGTAACTTCTCTCCAAATTCAAAAATAATTACTTGGTTTGCCGGTGGTTTAAATTATCAGGTTGAACATCATTTGTTCCCAGACATTTGTCATGTTCATTATAAAAATATTGCTCCTATTGTGAAAGCCACTGCGGAGGAATTTAACGTGCCTTATTATTCTAAGCCTAATTTTTTTATGGCTGTTTTAGACCATTTTAAAATGCTCTATATACTCGGAAATACTCCGAAGTTGGAGCCACAAAAAGCTTAAAATAATGAACAATACTAGAAATAGAAATACAAAACCAAATCCTACTGCTAGACCAAATAGAGGTCCAAGACAGGTTCAGAAAAAGAAAGAGTCCACTTTGGATCCGAACTTACTGATCAAAAAAGCTCAACCAACAGGACAGCAAGGATTTCAATCAAAAACTTCTTTTACAAGTCTAAACTTAGCAAAAGGTGTTCTTAGAAATCTTGAAGTGAAGGGTTATGAAAACATGACCAATATTCAAGAGCAATCCTTAGCCGCTTTGTTGGACGGGAGAGATCTTCTCGGAATTTCAAATACTGGTTCAGGTAAAACTGGAGCATTTTTGATTCCAATAATTGAACATGCACTTAAAGATCCAAGACAGTTTACTGCCTTAATCGTAACTCCAACTCGTGAACTTGCTCTACAAATAGAAGAGGAGTTTAAAAGCTTGGGTAAAGGAATGAATCTTCATTCTGCAACTTTTATTGGAGGAACAAATATCAATTCCGATATGAAGGCTCTTTCCAAGAAACTTCATGTCATCGTGGGAACACCTGGTCGATTACTCGACCTGGCAAATAGAAGACTTCTAAAATTGAATCAAGTGAAAACATTGGTTCTAGATGAATTCGATCGCATGTTGGATATGGGATTCATAAATGATGTGAAGAAATTAGTTGGAGCGATGACTCAGAGGAATCAAACCATGTTGTTTTCAGCAACTTTAGAATCTTCTCAAAGAGGCTTAATCAATGGTTTATTGAATAATCCTGTTGAGGTAAAGATCAACTCGGGTGTAACAACAAATGAAAATATTGAACAAGGGATCATTCGTGTTCCTGAGGGCAAAGATAAGTTTGTCATGCTATCAGATCTTTTCCGGGATCGATCCTTGGATAAGGTGATTATTTTCACCGAAACAAAAAGATTAGCCGATAGACTAAGCAAAAAATTGAATGAATCCGGGGTTAAATCTGGATTGATTCATGGAAATAAGTCTCAAAATTTTAGAAATAAAACAATTGAGCAATTCAAATCTGGTCAAACCAGGGTGTTGGTAGCAACTGATGTAGCTGCCAGAGGTATAGACGTGGCTGATGTATCCCATGTGATCAACTATCAGCTGCCCATGACAATGGATAGCTATATACACAGAATCGGAAGAACTGGAAGAGCAGGTAAAACTGGTCACGCCATTACATTTGTCAACTAAAATAACTGTATGTCAAAAAATCAGAATAGCTTCATTAAGAAGCAAAAAGCAGAATTAAAGAAAAGAAAACAGAAAGAAAAATTTGAAAAAAAGTTAGAAAGAAAAGCACAGCCAAAAAGCGGGGATTTAGATGATATGATCGTCTATATTGATCGCTTCGGTAATTTCACCGATACGCCTCCTGAGGAGGAACCAGTAAAGAGTACAAAAAACCAAAATCAAAGTAATAAAAACACAAAAACATCAAATTTTAAATCAAGAAATCATGAATGAAGGAACAGTAAAATTCTTTAACACTACAAAAGGCTTTGGATTCATTACACCATCTGACTCTGACGAGGATGTATTCGTACACCAGTCAGGTTTGGTACACGATATCCGTGAAAACGACAAGGTATCTTATGATCTAGTTCAAGGTAAAAAAGGCGTTAACGCTGTTAACGTAAAAGTAGTTAAGTAAGCAAATTCAAAACGGTTTCATTTGATTCCGTTTGCTTTTTGATAAAAAAACACCTGCACTCTATTGAGGGCAGGTGTTTCCTTTTTAGGGGTAAAGGCTTTTCTGTTCTGAAAACTTTATCTCATTAATAAGCTCCTTATTTTGCTCCATTTGATCAAGATTTTCTAAGGTAGTTTTTGCAATTTGAGCTAAAGCTTCTTTGGTAAGGAATGCCTGGTGTCCCGTGATTAGTACATTAGGGAAAGTCATTAATCGGGAAATTTGCTCATCCAAAAGAATTTCTTCTGATAAATTTCTGAAAAATAGGTCCTCTTCCTGCTCATATACATCAATTCCCAGGTAACCTACTTTTCTATTTTTAAGAGCTTTAATTACGGATTTTGTTTCGATTAAGGCACCTCTACTCGTATTAATAAGCATGACTCCATCTGGCATTTGCCTTAATGTCGTAGAATTTATCATGTGTTTGGTCCCAGGAGTAAGAGGGCAATGCAATGAAATTATCTGACTCAATGAAAGTAACTCATCTAAAGTTACATATTCGATGCCTAAGGTTTTTAATTCCTTGTTTTCAATAAGGTCATAGGCTAATACCTTACATCCAAAGCCTAATGCAATTCGACAAAAAGCTGTTCCGATTGCGCCAGTTCCAATTACTCCTATAGTTTTTCCAAAAAGATTAAATCCTGATAAACCTTCCAGAGAAAAATTGTTGTCGCGAACTCTGTTGTAAGCTTTATGTGTCTTTCTGCTTAAACTCAAAATTAATGCAAATGCATGCTCTGCAACAGCTTCAGGACTATAAGCAGGTACGCGACATATCTTAAACTCTAGTTCCTCCGCAATTTTTAAATCGACTTGGTTATAACCTGCGCACCTTAATACAATTTTTTTCACTCTCAGTGCCGCTAGTTTTTTAAGTATAGTCTCATCTAAATGGTCATTGACAAAGGTGCAAACTGCATCAAAACCTTCAGCAAGTGAAACTGTATGCTTATCCAGCTTTGCCTCAAGATATGTGAACTTATGCCCATGTTCCGGTAAAATCCGATCAAAACTCTCTTGATCATATGATTTGGTACTAAAACATGCTACTTTCATTTTAGTTAGTTTGTCGTTAGTTTGTAGATTGAGAATTTAGTGAATTCTTCCTCTACTTCTCTGTTTTCAGGCTCCTGAACCAACATCTTGTTGCCTGGAAGTGGAGTGATCAGAAATCCATCTAATCCTGGAAGTTCTACATTTAATTGCTTTCCATCTTTAAAAATAAGAATTCTTTGTTCAGATGTATCTAGACTTGCAAAATAAGGTTCATCTTCTGAGTTTCTATTTTCAAATTCGGCTTCAGTAATTCCTGTAAAATATTGTAAAAGATAAGTTCTATTTCCAAGATTTATTAGTTTTTGGTTTTTCGCAGACAGTCTCCTTAGAGGATTTACTATCTCTTCTGATATAGATGTCCCAATTGGGACAGGACTGTATGTTAGGAATTCTGAATAGGTTATAGGAATCCTATTTTTAACCGTTAGATCCTTAAGATCGTAGATTAAAATTTCCGGATCTAAATTTTGAACCAGGACTAATTCATTATTTTCCGAATCAATAAAAAATGATTTTCCCATTACTTCCATATAAATGTTCTGGGTAGAATTATAGATGGAATTCTCTTCATAAGGAACCACAGATTTCACATCTCCTGTCAAAAGGTTTAGCTGATAGAAGTTTTGAAGTGTGTCTTTGCCTACTTGGTTATAAATTAAATTACTGGCAGTAATGTAGTTACTTGGCCCTACAAACAACATGGTAGTGTCATTTTTTTGATAAAAAGGTGGTACTCCAAGCGGCGA
>NZ_JAHEBC010000229.1 GCF_024642405.1 Algoriphagus sp.
ACCGAGAGCATACTCCAGACTTCCTGGCATTCCTATAATACTTTGTAGAAGGTTATTTGATTGCAGAATAGTATGTCCAATATGTCCTGCCATTTGAGCGGATCCTTGGTGTAATTTTCCCTCTAGTAAAAGAGCCCCTCCAACACCAGTTCCCAAAGTAATTAGAATCGCATTATTAAAATTTTTAAGTGAACCGAAGGAATGTTCTGCCATGAGTGCGGCATGAGCGTCATTGAGTACATGCGTTTCTGCCTCAAGGTAATCTGACCAAATAAAGTTTTCCATTCCTGGAAGACGATTTGGTAAAAAGCTAATGGTGGTATTAGTCTCATTCGCTAGTCCAGGAGCCGAAATCCCCACTGGAATTGAACTCTCTTCAATTCCCTTCTTTAGTTCCTCAAAAACGGATTTTATGTTTTTTTGCCAAATAGAATCCGATTCGGAGTTGGTTTTTGCCTTGATTTGCTTTAGGATTTCTCCATACTCGTTGATGAGAACTCCTTTAATGTTTGTGCCTCCGATATCAATTCCTATTGCTTTTTTCATTTGTATTGCCCCTCGGTTAGATGCCATCCTCCATCAATATGAAGTACCTGACCTGTGGTAAATGAGGAGGAGTCTGAAAGAAAAAATATAGCCGCATCAGTTAAATCGGAGACTTTTCCAACGCGACCACCACCAAGGGGCATTTTTGATTTGGAGAAAGAGATGATTTCTTCATTAGTCATCGCTCTTTGCGACATAGGAGTCTCAACTAATGCAGGGGCCAGCACATTGATTCGAATATTTTGCGGAGCATAAAAGGCTGCTGTACTCACCGTAAGTCCTTCGATAGCAGCTTTTGCCGCTGCATAAGCATGTGTTACAAAATATTTAGGAGAGGGAGAAAAGGCTAAAACTGAACCGAGATTAAGAATTGAACCACCATGTCCTAGCTCAAGGAAAGTCTGGATAGCCGCTTGATTAGAGAGCATAAGGGAAGTAAGATTTAAACTTAGCGTCTGATTCCAACCTTCTAAAGTAAGTTCATGTAAAGGTCCGTCCCCAAATTTTCGCCCACTTCCTCCTGCCACATGGAATAAGCCATTAAAGTCTCCAAATTGATCCAAACATTCTTTCACTGCAGACTTGGCTAATCCTTCTGCTCTCGCATCTCCGCAAATAATCTTGTGGTTGCCGGGTAATACATTTTTAGCTTGATCGCAGCTTTCTTCATCTAATCCAACAAGGATCAAGTTAGCACCTTCCTTTTGCAAAGCGATTGCCGATGCGAGACCAATTCCGGAGGTTCCGCCTATAATAACAATTGATTTTTGATCTAGCTTCATGGATTAATGCTGAAGTAATAAAATGCAGCTTCTCTGAACTGTTAACTAAAGAATGCTAATGAATTTTATCTTGATGCTTCAATTTACCAAATAGTATTTTGTTACAAGAGCCTTTTTTTAATATCCTTCAAATCCCAATTTTTTGAGTCCGATTTCAATTTCTGGAGCATTCATAAATAAATTCCAACCCAAACTACTTCGATAATTTTCTATCATCGTTACCATGGGACCTTGGTCTATGGCTAGGTAGCGTTGAGGGAAAAAATCATGTTCTGGACTCATGGCATCATAAAACCCATATTTCCCAAAGACTTTTTCGCCATAGTTTTCATATAGGTTTCGAATTACTTTAAGGCTTTCTTCAGGAGTATAGACGATAGATGAAACAGCGGCAGTTGGTGAAATTACGCCAGTGTCATTTCCGGGTCTATGGGCATCATAAAAATTAATTGAATAGGAAGCGGTTAATCCCCAAAGATCTTCACCATAGCCTTTAAAGTTTCCTGAATTATTGATGCACCAAACACGATTGATCAGTGTTTGATTTCGATTTTCTTGCCAGTAATCGGCGTATTGATCTTTAAGTCCCTTTGGATTTAAACTTAAAAAGGAATAATGGGCCCAAAATAGTGGCCCTCCATATTCTTCAGCGCCGTTATGCTTAAGTTGTAAGGGGAATCCGAAAGGAGAAACTCCACTGGCTTTAATATTTCCAGACCTAGCCCAGCCTTCGTGATAAGCTTCTGGATCTATTGGATGAGTAGGAGAGGAAGCGGCTAAGATGTACACAATTAAAGCCTCATTATATCCTTCCAAAGCAAAGTTCATATCCCAATCAAAATTTGGAGACCAATGCCAATACAAGACTTTTTTACCTCCTTGGGTATGAAAGTTCCAGTCCATCTCTCTCCAAAGAGTATTTATTCTTTCTGCCAATTCTTTTTCAGCCTCTGATCCATCTTTGAAGTACTCTCTTACAACAAGCAAACCCTGGATTAGAAAAGCAGATTCCACTAAGTCTGCTCCATCATCTTTAGGCGAAAATGGTTTGACTCTTCCCGTTTTCCCATCTAGCCAGTGTGGCCAGATACCATGCCAGCGATCGGCTTTTTCTAAAAAACCAACCATCTTTTCGAATCTGATTCTTGCCTGCTCTCTACTGATCCAACCTCTATCAATTGCTCCCAGAATTCCAATAAGCCCCATTCCTGTACCACCAGTGGTAATGATATGTTGGTCATTGTCAGGATAATTTCCGTCGATATGAATTCGTTCGGGAGCCATGCCTGAGTTGGGCTCAGCTCCATCCCAGAAATACTGAAAAGTACGATATGCGACACTGTCTAGAAGTTGCTCATCATTAAGTTTGATGGGAATATCCTTTCCTGATGATGGAGTTTCTGTAGACTGACATGAAGCCAGAATTAGAATTAATGAAAGAAGAAGTTGAAAACTTAAAGGCATATATGGGTGAATTGTAGAATCAATGTAAAAAAATGATTTGAATTCGGGGAGGGGTCAAGTATTTTTAGAAAAAAAACATGCGAAATATTTTAACCTTTTTTCTCGCGCTTCTCGTTTTTCACACTTTTGCGCAGCAAACTATAGAACCTACCGTAATTTTAATTTCGCTGGATGGATTTCGATATGATTATGTGGAGCGATTTCAACCTGAAAATTTATCACGATTTATCGAGAAAGGTACTGCTGCCAAATCTTTGATTCCATCCTTTCCAACCAAAACATTTCCGAATCACTACACCATCGCTACAGGGTTAAAGCCGGAGCATCATGGGATTGTGGATAATTCCTTTTATAATCCTGAGAAAGATGAGGTTTATGAAATCAGAAAGAGGGAATTAATTACAGATGGGACTTGGTATGGGGGGACTCCTCTTTGGGTACTGGCAGAACAAAACGGAATTAAAGCAGCAAGCTATTTTTTTGTGGGATCTGAAGCGGATGTACAAGGAATTAGGCCAAGTTATTATTTTGATTATGATGGAAGAGTAAATAACCTTACCCGAGTTTCTAAAGTATTTGAATGGTTACAAATGCCTGATTCCATTAGACCGAGGATGATTACCATGTATTTTTCAGATATGGATGATGTTGGCCATACTTATGGGCCAGGAAATGACAACCTTCTTTTTTCTAGATTAGAGAGACTTGATCAAGAATTAGGAGCTCTATTTGAAGGTGTGAAAAGTTTAGATAAAGAGGTAAATATTATCGTTGTGTCAGATCATGGAATGGCCGACGTTCCTCTGGAAAATTATATTGCGCTGGATGAAATTACAAACGGAGTTTCCGGTAGAATAGTGAATAGTGGGGCATTGGCTCATATTTATTTAGATGATCCTAAGGATAGAGAAAAAGTTATTGCTCAAATAGGGAAAAATGCAAAAGGGTATATCGTTTTAGACCCTGCAAAAGGAGAATATTATCAGGATGTGAAAAGCCATGGCGACCGAATTGGAGACGTGATTTTATTAGCTGATTTAGGTTTTTATTTTATGGAAAATGAAGAGTACAGAGAGGTTCTAGAGCGAAGAATGAGAATAGATAAAACGATTGTTAGAGGAACTCATGGTTACAGTGAGAAGTATCCTGAGATGCACGGAATATTCTATTCGAATGGGCCTAAAATTAGAGAAGGTTTGAAGATTGAATCTTTTGAAAATATCCATATTTATCCCCTGATTTGTAAAATACTTGGCCTTCCTATTCCTACTAATATTGATGGAAAATTGAGTGTTTTAGAACCGATTTTGAAAGAATAGAATGGATAGGATAGATATAAGCAGTAGAAAGGAAGTGGATTTTTTAGTTCGTAGATTTTACGATCAAGTACGAAAACATGAGAATTTAGGTCCGATTTTCAACCATGTAGTAACCGATTGGGATCATCACTTGACCCACTTGAGTGATTTTTGGGAAATGATTTTGTTACAAACTGGTCCTGGGGCCGGGAAATTCAATCCCACAAAAGTTCACAGAGAAGTGGATACTGCCGTCGATAATAGTATTGAACAAATGCATTTTGGGAATTGGTTGGAATTATGGTTTTCCACAATCGATCGCTATTTTGAAGGGGATGTGGCTGATTTTGCGAAAGAACATGCGCGAAGAATGGCCCATATGTTGTTTATGAGAATTTGGGAAGGGCGAAATGTCAAAGATTAGATTTGATTAAAAAAAGTCTTTAATCCCAAGGTCTTGAAAAATTGGAAACGTTTTTGGGATAGCTGAGTAAATTTTTAACAATGGATAAAGAGGAAAAAATTCAGGAAGCGGAAGAAAAGAAGAAGCAGAAAGTAATAGATAAGGAAATCCAAACGACAAAAAGGACAGAGAAAGATGCCCCTAAATCTCATGGTGAAATCTTAAGAGATCAACTCTCTGATGCGCAGGAGACCTATGAGAAAAACCCCAGTAGCCTTTTTTTAAGTTCAGTTACCGCAGGTTTGGAGATTGGTTTCAGCTTTTTGATGATATGCTCCGTATTTTTCTTTTTTGAAGGACGGATAGAGGAAGATTCCTTGTTCAAAATAATTGCACTGGTTTATCCTTTGGGGTTTATTTTGGTGGTTTTGGGGCAAAGTATCCTCTTTACTGAGCAGACAGCCTTGCTGACACTTCCTGTTTTAAATAAAAAACAAACTTGGGCATCAATGCTGAGGCTTTGGGGAGTAGTTATTAGCGGAAACTTAATAGGTGGGTATGTGATGGCTTTGATCCTAAACTGGCTAGGCCCGAGGTTAGGGATTTTTAATAAAGAAGTGGTAGTTACTATTGCAGATCATGTGTTGGATTCTGCTCCTCAAGTAATCTTGGTCAGTGCTATTGTAGCAGGATGGCTTATGGGACTTTTATCCTGGTTATTGGCCTCAGTAAAAGACACAATCAGTAGAATAGTCATGATTTTTTTGATTACTTCAGTACTTGCATTTGCAGGTTTACATCATAGCATCATTGGAAGTATTGAGGTGTTTTCTGGGATGCTTAACTCTCCAGATATCAATACCTTTGATTATCTTTCTTTTCAGATTCTAGCCTTACTTGGAAATGCATTTGGTGGGGCAATCTTCGTAGGACTGATTAAGTACCGGGCCTTTGTTTATAATGTAGTCAGTAAATAATATTTCTTTAATATCCACAACCATGAAATTTCGTCGATATGTTCATTTTTTGATTGCTATCATTTCATTGGGCTTCTGGCAATGTACAGCTGAGGCCATCCATAATGATCAGGTTCAAGTTAAAAAAACAGAAAACACAATTTCTCTATTCAATGGCAAGAATTTAGATGGCTGGCATATGGATGTTCCAGATCTGGAGGCTGATAGCAGCCTTCGAATTCCATTTATCATAAGAGATGGTTTACTGGTAAGCTTAGGGACTCCAGAAGGTCATCTAATCACGGATCAGGAATATGAAAATTATACTTTGGAGTTGGATTACCGATTTGCAGGTAAACCTGGGAATTGTGGGATATTAGTCCATGCTTCCGACCCAAGAGCTTTGTATGATATGTTTCCAAAATCTATTGAAGTTCAGTTGATGCACAGCAATGCAGGTGATTTTTGGTGTATCCAGCAGGATATCAAAGTAGATGATATGGAGAGTCGCCGTGGTCCAAAAGAAAATTGGGGGATTTCGGAAGGGAAAGAGAGAAGAGTGAAAAATTTAACAGATGATTCTGAGAAACCACTAGGAGAATGGAACCATATTAAGATCACATGTCAAGATGATAAAATTACGGTTTGGCTCAATGGAGATTTAGTTAATGATGGCTATGGAGCTACTGCAAATCATGGTCAGATAGCTTTGCAAGCA
>NZ_JAHEBC010000230.1 GCF_024642405.1 Algoriphagus sp.
GTTGCCCAAAAATCAGAGAAACCTAATGTACTTTTTATCATCTCAGATGATCTGACAACGACAGCTTTGGGCACTTATGGAAATGAAAAAGCTCAAACTCCAGTAATCGATAAGCTCGCTTCTGAAAGTACGGTATTTACTAGGGCATATACGCAGTATCCAGTTTGCGGACCATCCCGTGCTTCATTTATGTTTGGCTATTATCCCAATGCCACCCAAACTTATGGTTATGTCAGTGGCAGAGAGAATGTGGGTGATGGCAGACCATCTATGGCAGAGCTTTTTAAACAAAATGGCTACTACACAGCAAGAGTCAGTAAGATCTATCATATGGGAGTGCCGGGAGACATAGAAAAAGGTTCAGATGGTCAGGATGATCCAGCCTCTTGGACCGAGAAATTCAACTCACCAGGACCAGAATGGAAAGCAGCGGGAGAAGCTGAATTAGTGCAAAACAACCCGGACGGAAATATAGAACGAAAAGGAGGAAATGTGATGACTATTGTCAAAGCAAGTGGAGATGACTTGGTCCATTCAGATGGGAAAACTGCAGAAAAAGCCTCAGAACTCATCCGGAAACATAAAGATGAACCCTTTTTTTTGGCAGTTGGATTTGTTAGACCTCATGTTCCTTTTGTGGCTCCTGCAAGTTTTTTCTCTCCATTTCCATATGAAGGAATAAAACTACCTGAACAGGTAGAAAATGACTGGAATGATATTCCGGAACGGGGAATCAATTACGTGACGAGTGTCAATTCAGAAATGAATGATGTGCAAAAACAGAAAGCAATAGCTGCTTATTACGCTGCTGTTTCTTACATGGATGCGCAGGTGGGAAAGGTTCTAAAAACCTTGGAAGAAGAAGGATTAGCCGACAACACGATAATTATATTTACCTCCGATCATGGATTTCATTTGGATGAACATGAATTCTGGATGAAGGTCAGTTTGCATGAAGAATCAGTACAAATACCAATGATGATCAAGGTACCGGGAATGAAGCCAGCATTCAGCAATTCATTTACTGAACTTCTGGATATTTATCCCACGCTTTCCGAACTGGCGGGACTTGAGTACCCAAAAGAAATCCAAGGCAAAAGCTTGGTTCCCATTCTGAAAAATCCAAAAGAAACGGTTCGAGATTATGCATTTTCAGTTTCCCAAGGAGGTAAATCATTTTTGATCCGAAACGAGGATTATGCCTTTATTCAATACGATGAGGATGCCGGTTCGGGAATGGAATTGTATGATATGAAAAAGGATCCAAAGCAATTTAAAAACCTTGCTTCTGAATCTAGTTATCAGAATGTTATCAAGGAAATGCAAAATCACCTGGCAAAAAAATTAGCCGAGATAAGAACCAATGATTTGGCTATCCAATATCATTGATCCTTATCCAGCTAACAGAAGCTTTACTTTTTACTTCTAGATCTAATAATCCTAATTAAAACTTAAGTCCAAATGTCATATAGAATGTTCTGCCATCTGCTGGCATTATTCCAGGGCCAGGATAACCTCCAGCTCTGCGGGTAAAGTAAGCTGTGTCAGAAAGATTGTTGACTCCGGACTTGAGACTATATTTCTTTTTGAAGGTGTAAGAAGCAGAAAGATCCTGAACATTATATGCTGGAATCAATCCTGAAGTTGCTGCAGCATTAGGTTCCACCGAGTTGGTCGCGTCAGAAAATGCTTCTCCAATATCACTCAACTGCCATGTCATGGAAAAATCCTTGAATCGGTAAGTTACTCCATATCGGTTGATTTTACGTGGGGCATTTTCCACCCTATTTCCAGCTAGATTATTTACAACAATTTCACCGTTGCTTAAGCTAGTTCGCTCAAAATCCTGGTACTCAGCATTCACATAAGCTAGCGATGCAAAAAGATGAATATATCCGAAAGTGGAATTTCCTACAAAAGCCGTGATCGGATCGAATTCAACAAACGCTTCCACTCCTTGGCTCACAGAAGTACCAAGGTTAGTTCGGTATTGGAATCTTGTGCCATCAGCTGCAGTTTGAGTAATTGTTCCGATTCGATCCGAATAATTCAAATAGAAAAAGCTAGCATCAAAATTTAAGAAAGAACCAACATTTCCTCTGTAACCGAAGTCAAAATTATAACCACTTGCATCCTGCAAATTAGGATCTATTACATCAGTTGTAGCCGGTGGGGTCAAGTCAGAAATTAGGACTGGACGATAAGCTTGGGAGAAATTCGAATACAATTCAGTGGTTTTGGTTAAATGATATTCTCCTCCTAGTCCAAGCAATGCAAAAGTCCTAGTTCTGGTCTCAGGGGTCAAAATTTGAGGAACTCCATTTACAGTATTAAGAATCCCATTCATTTGAGAAGAAATATGCTCTAGGCGAACTCCAGCGGTCAATAAAAACTTATCTGTGACATTAAACATATTCTCAACAAAAGCAGCATGATTTAAATTATCAAAATCCAGATCCCGAGGATAGCTTGATTCGACCAAATCAAAATTCATATCTGTACCTGAATCTCCTACTCCTCGCTGATTTCTGTCGATATTTCCTTTGTAAAATCGATAGCCACTGACCAGGTTATGTTCTTTTCCAAAAAGTGAATAAGAAGTACTCAGCCTTAGTTCGGTGCCAAAAGTATGGTATAGATCTCGGTCTACCTGTCTATTTCCCATATCATCCACTTCCGTGATTGGCTTCATAAAACCCACACTATTTCGTTGTGCGATTGACCCAAATGCCTTCAAATTCAACTTAGTTTTTGGACTAACGATATAATCAGCGTTAACTGAAGGGAGGAACCAAGGTGTGCTGAACCAGTTTCTCGCGCGGGTACTTTGACTTGGATCTTCGGCAAACTGTGTGTCTGTTAATCCACCCGGCTGCTGCGTCTCCGTGTACATATAAGTCATTTCCGTACCGATTTTAAAGCGATTGTTTACGGCATAGTTGACTTCAAAATGTGCATGGTCTGTATTGAAGAAACCATTCTCTCGCCAGCCATTTCCTCTTCTTTTTTGGTAATAAGCGGTATAATCCCATTTTCCTTCCGTACCTCCGATATAATTGAACGTACTGAAAAGTCCATTACTTCCTATAGTATTGATAGTTTGAGCTGTGAATCTTGTAGATGGATCAGGCTTTCTCAAGACAAAATTCAATAAACCACCAAACTGGGGGCCGTATTGAAGAGAGGATGCTCCTCTGATGATTTCAATATTTTCCACTACTTCCATTGGAGGAGTAAAGTAAGCCTCAGGATAACCCATTGGGTCAGGAGTGATATCATATCCGTTCATTCTCACATTAAATTCCCAAGAACGATTCGGGCTCAATCCTCTGGATGCTACCCCAAGTTGAATCCCAGAGCCATCATTTTCCCAAATAGAAATGCCTGGAGTTCTCCCAAAAATCTGACGGCTGTTATTCATTGCTAAGTTGGCATCAATCTCAGCCAGTCGGATGACTTCATTTTTTCTCCCGGCATTGATCCGGAAATCTTCTACCTCAGGAAGACGACCTTGCCCATTCATGCCACGACTTGCCATCAACTCAAAAGATTCCATCCAGATTTCATCCTCCTTCAAAGAAAAATCTATGTTTTTGACTTCATCCTTCTCAATCTCGAAAGGAATAATCTGATCTTCAAAACCGATGAAACTAACTTTCAAATCATATTTTCCCTCAGGGATATCTTTAAGAAGATAATTTCCATTTTGATCTGATTGAACACCTCGAACGGTTCCAATCAAATATACTGATACTCCTTCGATGGGATTTTGAGCCACGTCGAGGATTCTTCCTCTCACCGAATTTTGCTGTGAAAAAGCAAAAGAAATTGAGATCAGGAATAAGAAAATGGTGGTATAAAAGACCCTCATATTTATTTGTTTTTATTTAGACTTGATATAAATAGAAGTGCAAATCTATTATCTAGAATAATTCTAAACAAGATCTATTTAGAAAAAATCTAATTAAATTTTAACTAGTCAATCAGAAGGTTATTGGTGGGTTTTGAATGAGAAATCTTAACTTTTGATCCCAATCAGAAGAAAATGAAAAATACCATACTTTTAATTTGTGCCTTAATACTAACAAGTCTAAGCTTTGCACAAAAGCCAAAACCTAAACCCAACGTCCTTTTCCTTTTTGCAGATGATCAGCGGGCAGATGCCTTAGGTATCACGGGGAACACTTATATCCAAACCCCGGCAATAGACCAATTGGCGAGGGAAGGAAGTCGCTTCTCCAATGCCTATGTCATGGGCGGCGTGCATGGAGCTATCTGTATGTCCAGCCGTGCTATGCTTTTCAGTGGAAAAAATCTTTATAAAGTAACCGATAAACTCAGCGGACAACATACCATGACCATGAGTTTTGCGGCTGCAGGGTACAGAACTTTTGGTACTGGTAAGTGGCACAATGAAAAGGAGATGTTTGAAGCAAGTTTTCAGGAAGCAAAAAATGTATACTTGGGTGGAATGGCCAATCATTATGATCTCCCTTTGCGGGATTTTGGAGCTGATGGAAAATTAGGTAAACCAACCATGAAAGGATATTCCACGGAGCAATTTGCCCAAGCGGCAGTTGACTTTATCAAGGATCATGGCAATAGAAATACTGACCAGCCATTTTTTTGCTATGTCGCTTTCACAGCACCCCATGACCCCTATTCACCGGAAGCTGATTATATCAATCATTACCCTGACGGGACTTTACCACTTCCCGGGAATTACATGCCTTTTCATCCTTTTGAGTTTGATCAATTGACAGTAAGAGATGAAAATCTTACTGGTTGGCCAAGAAAGCCTGAAGTCATTCAAATGATTTTATCGGATTACTATGCTTTGGTGACTCATTTGGATACACAAATTTCTAGGATTTTAGATGCCTTAAAAGAAACAGGCCAATATGATAATACCATCATTGTTTATGCTGCAGATAATGGATTGGCTGCAGGAAGCCATGGGCTTTTGGGCAAGCAAAGCCTGTATGAGCATAGTTCAAAAGTACCTCTGATTATCAAAGGTCCCCGAGTGCCGAAAAACCAGGAATTGGATGCTTTTGCCTACATCCACGATTTATATCCTACATTGGCAGATTTGGCGGGAATACCTGAGCCGGAGGATGTAGATGGAATAAGCTTGGTTCCTGTGATTCAAGGGGAAAAAGATGGTGTTCGAGATGCTTTATTTACTTCTTATAAACATACTGTCAGAGCTGTAAGAAACAAAAAGTACAAGTTGATCCGATATCCCGAAAGAGATTATACGCAGTTATTTGATCTGGAAAAAGATCCTTTGGAAATAAATAATCTTGCTGAGCTACCAGAATATCAAGTCAAGAAAGAGGAGATGTTCCTATTAATGCAAAATTGGCAACTAACATTCCAAGACCAAATAAAGCTAACGGCTGATGTGATCAAACCTATGGGCTATGATCCCGATACTTTGGTAAGAAAGCCAGATCAATGGCAGCCTGAATATACCTTGAAACGGTATTTTGAAAATGATGACAAACAAAAGTAGTGTCTTTATTATTCGTTCGATTTTGAAGAGAGTTGATGTCCATTAATGAACATTTAACTTTTAAAAAATACCTTATATTTTATTGAGAAGGCATTTTTACTAGCTGGAACATATTTTGCATTTTCCCATCTAAACACAATCAACATATGCTTAGCTTCTTACTTTGGTGCATTCTATTTGTACTTTGCTGGCCCCTGGCCATCATCGCATTGGTTCTTTATCCTATCGTTTGGTTGCTGCTTTTACCTTTTAGATTATTAGGCTTTGCGGTTGATCTTTCATTCGATTTAATCCGAAACATTTTCATGCTTCCATTCACTTTGGCTGGAAGAAGATAAATCTAGCTGGATTAATTTTCAGAATGATATTCCCGAACCAATTTCATGATTTTATGAAACACTTCAGTGTTTTCATACACTCCTCTGAACTCGTCTGAATGGGCACCATAAGCGAATATGGGAACCAAAATCCCGGTATGGTCATCAGAATGATAAGCCAGTTCCAAAGTAGAAGAGGCAATATCTCCCTGGGGAATAGAAACCCCTCCGGTTTCATGATCTGCTGTAATTACCACCAAA
>NZ_JAHEBC010000231.1 GCF_024642405.1 Algoriphagus sp.
TACAATCTGAAACCAATACGTGATTATTTCTTCTAATAATCCAGTCAAAAAAGTGACTGAATCCTCAACATCAAGACCAGCCACTTTTGAAACTCCCATCTCAAAGGGAAGCACCGAGAAAAACAAATATTTTTTCTATCCGCTTTGAACAAATATGAGATTTGAAAAGAATAATCCCCTAGAATCCACCTAGACAAAAACTGAACAAGGCGATAAAAAGTCTGAAAAAGACAAAAATTAATCTGAACGATCTATAAATTGTCCTAATAAATATTCGGAGGCGTACTTCACTTTAGAATATTTTGTATAAAAGAGTCAATACAACCCAAAACAAGCCCAAATAACACAAATGAATCAACTTCATTTCGACTTATCCTCATTTCTTTGTTATAGCAAGTCTTCAAAAATCGTTGCGATTACCCCATTGATTTGTGCTTTTTTTCTCTTGACATTCTTGACAAGCCTTACCAGTCTCGCACAAGGCAACTCTACAAGCAAAGAAATTCCCTTTAAATCCAATGAACTGAAGTATAGCAATTCTGACAGCTCTATTCTTCAGCTAAAAAATGCTGTAGAGCTATACCGTGATAATAGGGACACCGTAAATTTGATACTTTCTCTGAATGAATTGTCTAGTATGTATGCTCACTTATTGGATTATGGAAACTCCTACGATGGCTATTGGGAGGCTTTAATTTTAGCAGATCAAATCAATAACAATCAATTCAAAGCTAAAATATATCAGGAGTTGGGCTGGCTATATAGTTTTTATCATCGAGATGAAGAAGCACTTAAATATTTCAATCTAGGACTTGATGTTAATAAGGAATTGTATAGACAAAAAATTATAGACGCTTCTTATATAATAAGTGATTATTTCTCATTGATTAACTTTTACCGTGTCAACGGAGATTACAATACAGCTTCCAAATACCTCGATAGCTGCTACCAACTTCAAAAAGAAATTGGTAACCCTCCTATGAATTATGTAGTAGCCGAAGATGGGTATATAGATGGTATGCAGGGTGACTTCGAAAGTGCTTTTGAAAAGCTGGCTGTTTCCAAAGATTTCTTTGAAAAGAATGATCGATCTTACTTGATAGTTATACATACCATGCTTGGAAATGTATTTAGAAATATGGGCGATTTGTCTAAAAGTGCTGCGGAATACAACCAGGCACTTGAACTTTCGAAGCAGTTTCAATCTCATTCCAATTATAAACTAATGTCTCACGAAGCTCTGGCTTCAATTTACTCAATGACCAATGATTTTCCGCGTGCTTACCAGCATTCCAAGGAAGTCAATGAGATTAACGCTGAAATTTTTGGACCAAACAGTAAAAACAACAAGCATCTATTTGCAATTAATGATCAATACAGGCTTCAAAAAGAAAAGGAAAAAGAATTGATCAAAGAGCAGCACATTGCTGAACTAGAGAACGAAGAAAGAATAAACACCTTAAAATTATGGCTATTAGGTGTAGTTCTAGTCTCCCTGGTGGTTTACGGATACTTGCTAGTTCGCAACATTCGTAGAAAACACGTTTTAGAGAAATCAGCACTGGCAGAAAGAAGGCAAATGGAACGCCAAAAGAGCAGTGAAATTTTGGAATTGAAGAACAAGGAGCTGACAACTACTGCATTGCAACTCATAGAAAAAGATGAATTTATAGATAAACTCAAACACAGCCTTTCCGACGATAAAGGATTGGTGGATGTGAATAGTCTCAAGCGGATGATTAAATCGGTTCAGGGAACTCCGGGCAGTAACTGGAAGGAATTTGAAGCGAGGTTCACTGCTATTAACCAAAGTTTCTACGAAAATCTGCAAAAACAATATCCAGAACTCTCCCAAACTGATCTAAAAATCTGTGCACTCGTCAAACTGAATTTCAGTAGCAAGGAAATGGCATCGCTTTTAGGAATATCTATAGAAAGTGTTCATACTTCCCGATATAGACTACGAAAAAAGTTCTCTATAGATAGAACTGAAAATCTTACCGAATTTATCGCTCAGTTTTAATCGCTATCTCTTTTTAACAGATACAGAAACAAACATATTTTACCCCTCGAAATCTAAACACTGGCTCAACTGGGTCAGTGTTTTTTTGTCTATTAAAAATCCAAGCATTTGAGCTGGAATGGAGGTGAAAAAATATCCTGTCAAGTCATTGACCGCTAAAAAAGGCTTCGCAATCGATATTTTAATCGATTTGTTCAGTTTTAATCGAGTTTGAAAAATGGCTTGTATTGTTTAGGATCTCTACATTGACCGAGGTTTTAAGATCAGAAATGCCATTAGCAACATAAAAGACATCCTTGATTTTTCTACCAAAGCAATATTAATCTAAACTCAAAATACCGTATGAAACAACAATTTTACTACTGGAGGAAAACCCTCCCATTAACGCTGGTTTTGTTGTGCTTATGGATACCATTTGTATCTGCACAGCAGCAAGTAAGAGGAAAGATCACGGATGATCTTGGAATGGCACTGCCTGGTACATCTATTATTCTTAAGGGTACCACTAAAGGCACAATATCTGATATTGATGGCAACTATTCTATCTCCGCACAAGTAGGTGATGTAATAGTATATACTTTTATTGGATTTAACTCAGAGGAAAGAACAGTAGGAAATGCATCTGAAATCAATGTCCAAATGACTCCAGATACCCAGAGTTTGGATGAAGTGGTCGTAGTCGGTTACGGAACTCAAACCAAAAAAGAAATTACTGGTGCGGTAGCTCAAGTCAAGGCAGATGCAATTTCCAAAGCACCAGTATCTGACGTGGGTGAGGCAATTCAGGGACAAGTGGCAGGTGTCGATGTGCAAGCATCAAGTGGCCGTCCAGGTCAAGCAGCAAATATCCAAATCAGAGGAGTAGGCTCACTGATGGGCGCTTTGGAACCTCTGTATGTGGTGGATGGAGTTCCATATCAAAACAATCCTAATATTTCTCCAGATCAAATTGAATCGCTGGATATCCTAAAAGATGGAGCTGCAGCTTCTGTATATGGTACCAGAGCATCCAATGGAGTTATCTTGATAACTACCAAAAGAGGTAAAAAAGGAAATATCGTAGTGGATTTGAATGCATACGCTGGGGTTCAAAATATCACCTCAGGTACACCATTGATGAATTCTCAGCAGCAGATGTATGCTGAAGAGGTGAAATTGGACGCATTAGGACGTGATCCACTGATCTTCTTTTTCAATCCAGATGCATTGGACTATGACACGGATTTCGTAAGCGATGTTCAAAATAACAATGCACTGATTCAGAATTATGGAATTGGCGTATCCGGAGGTACCGAGCATCTTTCGGTAAACTTTAACACCAACTATTTCAATCAGGATGGTGTATTGATCAACTCTGGTTTTGACAGGCTTAGTAATAGACTTACCGCCCAGTTTAATAGAGGGAAATTCAAAGCTTTCACAAGTATTGGTTACACAGAAGAAAACAGAACTCAGGAACCTTGGTCACTTTATGAGTATTCAATCGCTCAGAGACCCTGGCTAACTCCACTTAATTCATTGCAGACAGTAGGAGAAAACAATGTTCAAATCCCTGTAGACAATGCGATTCTATATAGCTACCTGTCTAGAGAACTTGACAATGTAGATGAGCGAAAAGTCAACACTAGCAACATCGCTCTGAATTTAGAATATGAAATATTAAAAGGCCTTAGCTATAAAATCAACTTAGGAAGCAACTCTTATAACTATAGGAGAAATTTCTTCAGACCTCAATATTTGGTTACTAATAGAGATGGTTCTTTCAATCCTACAGCTTCTAGACAAGATGCGCTTCTAAATGAAGAATTTACATTCTCACAGAGAAATACCATAGAAAACATTCTTTCCTATTCTAAAGAATTTGGCAAGCATAAGCTGAATGTAACTGGTGTTGCATCATGGGAGAAATTCACTTCCAAGCAAATAGGAACAGGAATTATTGGTCTTTTGAGCAACAAAACCCCTGTGCTAGGAGCGGGACAGCAAGCGACTAAACCTACCAGTTTCGACTATACCAATACGTTGAGTGGTTTGATGGGTCGAGTGCAATACAATTACGACGAGCGCTACTTGATCTCTGGAAGTTTTAGAAGAGATGGCTCCTCTAACTTTGGTCAAAGCAATGTTTATGGAGACTTCTTTGGAGTTTCCGCAGGTTGGAATATCTCAGAAGAAGGTTTTTTCAGAAATGGGAACAATGACTTCATTGACAACTTCAAAATCCGTGGAAGTTATGCACAAGTAGGAAATCAAAGCATTCCTCCATATACCTATGCCAGCCAGATTGAAAGTGGTGTGAATTACATTTTCGGGATGGATGAAGAACTTTACAATGGTGCTATTCAAAGAAGGTATTCTAATCCTAATGTAAAGTGGGAGTCTAGTATTTCTTCCAATATTGGTATTGACCTTGCCATGTTCTCCAACAGGTTAAACTTCACTGCAGACCTATACAAAAACGACAAGCAGGACATGCTGTTGCCAAGAGCAACTCCTCCTTCCGGAGGAGCTTTTCACCCAGGAGCAACTGGGACCTACAGCCCGATCATCGTGAATGCTGGAAACATGACTAACAAAGGGATTGAACTTTCACTTTCCTATAGAACAGAATATGCCTCTGGTTTCAAATGGAATGTTGCTTCTACATTTACTAAAAATGTAAATGAAATCACTGATTTGGAAGGAATAGAAAGAGGATATGGTAATGGACAGCCTTCTTCTTCCCTTGGATCAAATGTGGATTTAACGACTTTCTTTGCCGTAGGCTATGAAGCAGGAGCATTCTTTTTGGTACAGCATGATGGGATAGTTAAAACCCAAGAGCAACTAGCGGATTATAAGAAAATTGATCCAAGCGCTCAGATCGGAGATATGATGTACAAAGATCAGTTGACTGAAGACACCAATGGAGATGGAATTCCAGATGCCGGAAACAACCGAATTGATGAAAACGACCGAGTGTATTCAGGATCTGGTCAAGCCAAATTCAACATTGGCTTAAGTACAAATTTTGACTACAAAGGCTTTGACTTATATGTACAAAACTATTTCTCCTACGGAGCAAAGCTGTACAACGGCGCTAAATATTATGCATATACCCAAGGCCGTCACCTAGATCAATACTACATGTGGACACCGCAAAACGCAGATACCGACATCCCTACAGACCGAGGAGATGGTTACCACAACAACGTGAGAGCGAGATCTGATTTCTTCTTGGAGGATGGCACTTACTTCAGAATCAGAAATATTACCCTAGGATACACGATCCCGCTTTCTGCTACAGGTAAAATCGGGGTGAATAAAGCGAGAATTTACGGTACCGCTATGAATCCATTCACCTTCACCGAATACACTGGCTATGATCCCGAAGTAGGAGGAAACGGTATTAGCACTAGAGGTGTGGATCAGGGAAATTACCCGGTATCCAGAAGATTCATTTTCGGTGTACAGATCCAATTCTAATCTTAAAAAAGCATTACAATGAAACTCAAAATAAATAAACGATCCTTTGCATCGATAGCCTTGTCTTCGATGCTCTTATTCGGATGTGGTGTAGATTTTCTGGAAGAAACGAATCCAAATGCCATAACTACCGATACATTTTGGGAAACATCCAAGCAATTCCAATCTGGCCTTGCTACTGTCTATGGAGCATTGCAGTTCCAATCAATCAGCGGAGCAGGTTTGATTAATGAGATGATCCTAGGAGACATAGGTGGCACGGAATCCTGGTATAGACCAACTGCCTACAGAAACCTCACCTATAACGACGCCAGTGATCAAGTAACTGATAAGTGGAATGAGCTTTACATCGGAGTCTTCCGAGCCAATCAAGTGATCAATCAAATTCAGGAGGCTGATCCTAGCCTTTTTGCTGAAAATGAAAAAGAGACTATTGAGGCTGAAGCCAGATTTCTTAGAGCATTCTTCTATTTCCAATTAGCCAATACTTACGGAAAAGCAGTTATCCGCACAGAAGTGCCCGTGACTGATGAAGATTTCAATAAGCCTTCAAGCCCAAAA
>NZ_JAHEBC010000030.1 GCF_024642405.1 Algoriphagus sp.
ATCATATTATAAGCAGCTCGATCTTTTACACTTCCGCCTGGATTTTGTCCTTCGAGTTTGCAAAGGATTTTCACTTTTGGATTGACCGGAATCTGATCAAGTGAAATAAGAGGAGTATTCCCTATCAGTTCAAATAACTTCATCTTGGTCGTTTTTGAAGACATATAAATCAGTTACTTCAGAATCAGTGTGATACATTTGGGTTTGGTAATAAACCTTGCTCCCAGCAGGAATACTTTTTGTCAACCAAACATTTCCACCAATCACGCTTTTCTCACCAATCACTGTATTGCCACCCAAAATAGTAGCTCCTGAATAAATCACTACATGATCTTCAATCGTTGGGTGTCTCTTGATATCTGCATCAGCTTTATTCACACTCAAAGCACCTAAAGTTACTCCTTGATAGATTTTGACATGGTTTCCTATAATCGTTGTCTCACCAATAACTACTCCTGTTCCATGATCTATACAAAAATATTGGCCTATTTTAGCGGCAGGATGAATCTCTATACCTGTTCTACTATGGGCAAGTTCTGTTATCATTCTAGGAATCAAAGACACTCCCAATCTATGTAACAAATTAGCTATTCTATAAGCAGCTATGGCATAAAACCCAGGGTAGCTTCTTAGAATTTCTGTCTTAGATTTCGCAGCAGGATCACCGGCATAGATAGCTTCAACATCTTGATGAATCCAATCATAAACCAATTCCAATTCTAAAAAAAAATCTTTCGCGATTTTCTCTCCATCACCAAAATGGAGATGCAAATTTCTTGTAAGAATGGTAGCCAAGGAAATTTCCAATTCAGCAAATTTTACAACGACTTCTTTTTCTTCTTTAATTTTCTCTAAAGCAAATTCCGGGAATAAGAGTCCCAAAACATCTTCAAAAAATTTATGAATTACCTTCGGAGAAGGGCAATTCGAGCAATCTTGATGAGCATGGTATATTTTGGAAATAAAGGAATTCATATCGTGGGATTTAATGCACTATCAAAGTACAAAACCAACCCTTATGACATAAGGTTCACCGTAAGGTGATCTTAAATTGTCGTGAAGTACATTATACAGGAAAGTGAAGTTTGCTCCTCCTCTGGGACCAAAGGGTGCAAAATACCCTCCCCCAAGAAATAATGAGTTTACCCAAATCCTTTCGAATCGATCAGTTAAAATATTATAATTATCAAAATTGATTCGCTCATACTCGGCATGGGTAAAAATATTAGGTAAAACATTATATCTGGAAAAAATCCTTCCTCCATAGGATGATGTTTCTCCTCCAATATATCTTCTATCATTGAAATATTGATAGGTTATTCCTAATCCAGAAGAAAACTTGGGAGTAATCATAACACCAACCAAAGGAGAAAAATCCAGTAAAGTTACCGTTCCAAATTGCATCCCAAAATTACCTCCAAAATAAAGTCTGTCTTTTAAAGACAGAGAATCTGAATAGATATTGCGCTGAGCATTTGCGGTAAAATGCAGTATGAATGCAAAAGCAAAAAGCAGTAAAATCTTATTTTTCAACAATAACATAAAGGTCTTCAGTCTTCTTTTTCATGAGATACTTTTCACGAGCAAACTTCTCTAAAAGTTCTGGATTACTCATTAACTCTTCTCTTTCTGCTTTTATTATTTCTTTTCTTTCAATGTAAAATTCCTTTTGGTTATTTAACTCTCCCAGCTTACTACTCAATTTAAACTGATTGACCACATTATTGGAATCAATAAAAACCATCCAAAAAATAAAAAAGAGCGTCCCAAGAACATAAAAGTTTTTAGTGTATTTAAGGTATTTGCTCATTTCTATCCTATTGAAATTATTTACTCAACAAGGTACAAAAATGATGCAAAAAAAAAGCAGCCTTAATTGGCTGCCTTTTAAATCTATACTTATTCCTATTTCTTTTTAGGAAAATAAGCTGTGTCAGCAAGTAATTCTTCAATTCTTAGCAATTGATTATACTTTGCCATTCTATCTGATCTTGACGCCGAACCAGTCTTAATCTGGCCACAATTACAAGCTACAGCCAAGTCAGCAATAGTAGAATCTTCTGTTTCTCCTGATCTATGGGACATTACAGCAGTGAATCCAGCCTTATGAGCAAGATCAATAGCATCTAATGTTTCAGTTAATGTTCCGATTTGGTTTACCTTTATCAATATTGAATTTGCTGATTTCTCTTCGATTCCACGCTTCAAGAACTTCACGTTTGTAACGAAAAGATCATCTCCAACAAGTTGGATCTTGTCTCCAATTTTAGCTGTCAACATTGCCCAACCTTCCCAATCTTCTTCTGCACAACCATCTTCAATAGAGTCAATCGGATATTTTTCAGTTAATTCGGCTAGGTAATCTACTTGCTCAGCTCTAGTTCTTACTTTTCCAGTTTCTCCTTCGAATTTTGCGTAATTATACTTTCCATCTTCAAAAAATTCTGAAGACGCACAATCTAATGCAATGGTAATATCAGAACCTGCTTTATAGCCTGCTTTTTTTATTGCTTCTAAAATACAAGCTAAAGCTTCTTCAGTACCACCAGAGAAATTTGGTGCAAACCCGCCTTCATCCCCAACTGCAGTACTCAAACCTTTATCATGAAGAATTTTCTTCAGGTTATGGAAAATTTCAGCTCCCATTCTCATAGCTTCCGAGAAAGTTGGAGCTCCTACTGGACGAATCATAAACTCTTGGAATGCAATTGGAGCATCAGAATGAGAACCGCCATTGATAATATTCATCATTGGAACTGGAAGAGTTTTCGCATTTACTCCTCCAACATATCTGAACAATGGAATTCCTAAGTCATCAGCAGCAGCTTTGGCAACTGCCAAAGAAACTCCCAAAATCGCATTTGCACCCAGTTTAGATTTCGTATCTGTACCATCCAATTTGATCATCAGACTATCGATTCCTCTCTGGTCGAAAACGGATTCGCCGATCAATTCAGACTGGATTATTTCATTTACATTCTCTACTGCTTTAAGCACTCCTTTTCCAAGGTATTTGCTTTTGTCTCCGTCACGAAGTTCGACCGCTTCATTAACTCCTGTAGAAGCCCCACTTGGTACGGCGGCACGACCGAAGGCACCGGTATCAGTAAGAACATCCACTTCAATAGTAGGATTTCCTCTAGAGTCTAAAATTTGTCGTGCATGAATTGCTTGTATCAAAGTCATAGTATAAAAGGTTATTGAGATTTAATTTTTATTGATTAAAGAAATAAAGTCGTCGAAAAGGTAACGGGAATCATGTGGTCCAGGAGACGACTCAGGATGATATTGCACCGAAAAGGCAGGCTTATTTTTCAATTTTATTCCGGCCACTGTATTATCATTTAAATGAATATGGGTAATTTCCACATTTTCATTTTTCTCAGAATCTTCTCTTGAAATATTGAAACCATGATTTTGAGAGGTAATTTCACTTTTCCCTGACAATATGTTTTTTATGGGATGGTTTAATCCCCTATGTCCATGGTGCATTTTGTAGGTAGATATTCCTACCGATTCTGCCAAAATTTGGTGTCCAAGACATATCCCAAAAACCGGCTTACCTGTATTTAAAATCGCTTTGGTGGTTTCAACTGCATACTCCATTACAGCTGGATCTCCAGGGCCATTTGAAAGGAAATAAGCCTGAGGATTCCAAGCTTCCATTTCTTCAAGCTTTGTTTTAGCTGGAAAGACTTTACAATAAACTCCACGATCAGATAGATTTCTAAGAATATTCTTCTTTATACCAAAATCAAGGCAGGCAACCCTAATTTTAGAATTCTCATTTCCAACGAAATAAGGTTCTTGGGTACAGACTTGAGATGAAAGTTCAAGTCCATCCATATTTGGTACTTTATCGAGTTCAGCTTTGAGCCCTTCGATATTATCTTCAAATTCAGAGCTTATAATTGCATTCATTGCACCTTTGGACCTTAAGTGCCTAACAAGTTTCCGTGTATCAACATCTGCGATTCCTGTAATCTTATTATTTACCAAATAATCCTGCAATGAGCCAGAGGCATCAATTCTTGAATAAACATCCGAAAAATTACTAACCACAATACCAGCCACAGTAGGATGATCGGATTCTACTTCGGAGTCAATTACACCATAGTTTCCAATGTGAGGAGTGGTTGTAACAACAATCTGTCCTGTGTAGGATGGGTCAGTATAAATTTCCTGATATCCAGTCATACCAGTATTAAAGCAAATTTCGCCACCATTAGTGCCGGCATTTCCGATAAGGGTTCCTTGGAACACAGTTCCATCCGCTAAGAGTAAAGTCGCTTTTTTTCTAATCATTTTCTTGAAAGTTGCCCAAAGTTAAAGATTTATTGGGAAGGAGAATAAATGGATTGGGTATAAAAAAAGGATTGAACGAAAGTCCAATCCTTTTTTATTATTAAAGTCATTAATCAACTTATTTTTCTTCAGTTTCACCTTCAGTTGAATCGCCTGCTTCTGGAGCTTTAGGCTCTTCAGTTTTGGCTTCAACAGTAGGTGCTGCAGGAGCATCAGCAGATTTACCTGAACCTCTACGAGATCTTCTGGTAGTTTTCTTAGCTGGCTTAGCATCCTTCAACATCAATTCGTTGTAATCAACTAGCTCAATAATACACATTTCAGCATTATCACCTAGACGGAATCCAGTTTTAATAATACGAGTATATCCTCCTGGACGTGTACCAACTTTGGAACTGATTTCACCGAAAAGAGCGATGATAGCATCTTTGCTTTTCAGGTAAGAGAATGCAATTCTTCTGTTATGAGTAGTGTCTTCTTTGGCTCTTGAAACCAATGGCTCCACATATTTCTTCAATTCTTTAGCCTTGGCAAGCGTAGTTGAAATACGCTTGTGAAGAATCAGGGAAGTTGCCATGTTGGAAAGCATAGCCTTCCTGTGAGCGGCTTTCCTACCAAGGTGGTTAAATTTCTTACCGTGTCTCATCGTTATTTATTCTTCATCAAGTTTATACTTAGAAATATCCATCCCGAAGGTCAGACCTTTCTCTTGGATAAGTTGCTCGAGCTCAGCTAGAGATTTCTTACCGAAGTTTCTGAATTTCATCATGTCAGAAATTTCAAGTTTGGCAAGGTCTCCAAGAGTTTTTACATCAGCTGCTTTAAGACAATTGAATGCACGAACAGATAAATCTAGATCGCCCAAAGATGTCTTTAAAAGTTTTCTCATATGCAAGAACTCCTCATCAATTGGTTCTGGCTCGGCAATACCAGTAGAGTCAAGTACCATTGTTTGATCAGAGAACAACATGAAATGTTGGATCAGGATTTTAGCAGACTCCTGAAGCGCTTTTTCCGGGTGGATAGAGCCGTCAGTAGATACTTCCAAGATCAATTTTTCAAAGTCAGTTTTCTGTTCAACACGGGTATTCTCTACGCTGTACTTTACATTTTTGATTGGTGTAAAGATTGCATCGATGGCAATTTGCCCGAATACCTGCTCTTTTGGTTTAGATTCTTCAGCTGGTAGATATCCTCTTCCTTTTTCTATAGTGATCTCTATCTCGAAATTTTTAGACTCATCAATATGACAAATCACCAACTCTGGATTTAAGACTTCGAAAGAAGAAGTAAACTTAGCAATGTCCCCTGCTGTGAACACAGACTGATTTTTGATCTCTACAGTGATTTTACCATCAAATGCTTCGTGCACTTTCTTGAATCTCACTTGCTTCAAATTCAAAATAATATCGGTCACGTCTTCTACAACACCTTCGATGGTGGAAAACTCATGCACCACTCCTGGTATCTTAATAGATGTGATGGCATAACCCTCCAACGAAGAAAGCAAAATTCTTCTTAAGGCGTTACCGATAGTAACTCCATAGCCTTTTTCTAGTGGTTTGAAAGTAAACAAGCCATGGAAGTCGTCGGCCTTTTCCATCACCACTTTTTCGGGCATTTGAAATGCTAGTATGGACATATATCTTGTTCTTTTTTTAAAAGCTGAAAATAGTAAAATTACTTAGAGTAAAGTTCGACAATGAGTTGTTCCTTGACATTCTCTGGAATATCATCTCTGGAAGGTACACTGACGAATTTGCCGGATAATGAAGCGCCATCCCACTCTAACCAGGAATATTTATTTGCACCTCTACCAGCCAAACTATTGGTAATCGCTTCCAAAGATTTAGATCTTTCTCTTACAGAAACAATATCACCAGGCTTCAATGAATAAGAAGGAATGTTCACTACTTCACCATTTACAAGCACATGCTTGTGAGAAACCAATTGTCTGGCACCTCTTCTGGTTGGAGCGATTCCTAATCTATATACGGTGTTATCCAATCTAGCTTCAAGAAGCTGAAGAAGATTTTCACCTGTAATACCAGATTTTCTGGAAGCAATATCAAACATCTTTGCGAATTGTCTTTCCAACACTCCGTAGATGTATTTTGCTTTCTGCTTTTCAGCAAGCTGAATAGCGTATTCTGACTGCTTCTTTCTTCTACCTCTTCCATGTTGTCCTGGAGGATAGTTTTTCTTCTGAAGCGCTTTGCTATGCCCTTCGATAGGCTCGCCAAATTTCCTGGCGATCTTTGCTTTAGGACCTGTATATCTAGCCATTCTTTTACAAATTTAAAATTAAACTCTTCTACGCTTAGGAGGACGACAACCATTGTGTGGCATAGGAGTAACGTCAGTAATAGTAGTTACATCTAAACCTACATTTTGCAATGTTCTGATCGCTGATTCACGACCAGATCCTGGACCTTTTACAAAAACTTCGATTTTTCTTAAACCTAAGTCATAAGCCACTTGTCCACAGTTTTGCGCAGCCATCTGTGCAGCGTAAGGAGTATTTTTCTTTGAACCTCTGAAACCCATTTTACCGGCAGAAGCCCAAGAGATCACTTGACCTGCATTATTAGTAATAGAGATGATGATATTGTTGAAGGAAGCTCTGATGTGAACTTGCCCTACAGCTTCTACCTTAACAACTCTTTTCTTACCTTTTGCTTTATCGTTTCTTTTCTGAGCCATAATCTAATCAGGTTTTATTTAGTTGCTTTTTTCTTGTTAGCAACTGTCTTTCTCTTACCCTTCCTTGTTCTGGCGTTGTTCTTGGTATGCTGACCACGAACCGGAAGTCCTTTTCTGTGTCTCAAACCTCTATAACAACCGATATCCATCAGTCGTTTGATGTTCAATTGGATCTCTGATTTCAGTACACCTTCTGTTCTGAATTCTTCGGCAATAATGTTACGGATTGCGGTTGATTCATCATCATCCCACTCACCTGCTTTTTTGTCGAAAGAGATACCGGCTTTGCTCAGGATCGCTTTGGCTGAGCTTCTTCCAATTCCGAAGATATAAGTAAGCCCGATTTCGCCTCGCTTATTGTCTGGTATATCTACACCTGCAATTCTAGCCATAATCTTAACCTTGTCTTTGTTTAAACTTAGGATTCTTCTTGTTGATGACGTAAAGTTTTCCGTTTCTTCTGATCAACTTACAATCAACACTTCTCTTCTTAATAGATGTCTTTACTTTCATATCAGTCTATTTATAACGATATACAATTCTACCTTTTGATAAATCATAGGGAGACAACTCTAACTTAACACGATCCCCAGGAAGAATTTTGATATAATTCATTCTCATCTTTCCAGAAATGTGTGCAATCAACTGATGTCCATTTTCTAGTTCCACTTTAAACATTGCGTTTGACAATGCTTCTATGATGGTACCATCTTGTTCTATAGATGTCTGTTTAGCCATATTAGAATTTAAAATTCTCTTCTATGTATTTATGGGTTGTCAAAACCTCTGTTTTATCTTCAAATATTGCCACTGTGTGCTCATAATGGGCAGAGGGTTTTCGATCTGCGGTGCGGATCGTCCAACCATCTCTTTCTTGTACAATATTCCTTGTACCTAGATTCACCATCGGCTCAATTGCAATCACCATCCCTGAATTCAATAAGGGGCCACTACCTTTTTTGCCATAATTAGGAACTTCTGGAGATTCGTGGAGATTTCGACCAATGCCATGTCCTACAAGCTCTCGAACTACAGTGTAGCCCTTTGCTTCTACGAATCTTTGGATCGCATTCCCAACGTCTCCTATCCTATTCCCAAAAACAGCCTTTTCAATTCCCAAGTATAAAGAATCTTTAGTGGCTTTAAGTAATGCTAAGACAGAAGGAGGAACCTCACCAATAGGGTATGTATAAGCGGAATCGCTATGAAAACCTTGGTGAAAGACTCCACAATCTACTGAGATTATATCGCCATCTTTCAATTCATAATCGCTTGGAAATCCATGAACAACTACTTCGTTCACAGATATACAGAGTGAAGAAGGAAATCCGTTGTATCCCTTAAAAGAAGGTACACCATCATGATCCCTAATAAACTCTTCAGCAATTTTATCTAAGAAAGAAGTCTTTACTCCTTCCTTTACATACTTGGCAACTTCCCCATGGGCTCTTCCAAGTATATCTGCACTTTCTTTTATTATATGAACCTCTTCTGAAGTCTTATAATTAATCATATTACGCTACTTGGTAATTAGAAGGATTATTCTTCAAATTACCACTCTTCATCATACCTTCGTAATGACGCATCAACAAGTAGCTTTCTATTTGCCTTAACGTATCAAGAATAACACCAACCATAATCAGTAATGATGTTCCTCCATAAAACTGAGCAAATTCTCCACCCACACCAGCAATAATTGCTAAAGCAGGTAAAATCGCCACAGCTGCTAAAAGAATAGATCCTGGAAGTGTGATCTTAGAAATAATTCCATCAATAAACTCTGAAGTTGGGGCACCAGGTTTAATTCCAGGTACAAACCCGCCATTTCTCTTCATATCCTCAGCTATTTGTTCAGGATTAACTGTAATAGCAGTGTAGAAGAAAGTGAAAATAATGATGAGAACTGCGAACAATAGGTTGTATTGCCACGAAGTAAAATCACTGAATGTGTTTCCAATGTAATTTGCAACGTCACTTTCTGAAGCCCAGATCTGAGCGATCAAAGCAGGCAGAAACATTAAAGACTGAGCAAATATAATTGGCATAACTCCAGACGCATTGACTTTAATCGGAATATATTGCCTTTGTCCACCATATACTTTACCGCCGACAACTTGCTTAGCATATTGAACAGGTATTCTTCTTGTAGCTTCTGTAAGAGCAATAACTCCCACAACTACAAAGAACAAAACCAATGCTTCAATTATCAAAAGCAACATGCCAGAAGTTCCTTTTTCCAAACCTTCAGCTATTAATGCCCCTGGGAATCTGGAAATAATTCCAATCATGATTAACATGGAAATACCATTTCCTATTCCTTTTTCGGTAATCTTCTCTCCTAACCACATACAGAACATGGTTCCAGCAGATAACAATACCAAGGAACTAAACATAAACAGAGAAGTACTGATCATTACTGCACCAGTTGGAAGAATAGTAGCACTTACGTAACCAATACCCTGTGCAATGGTGATTAGAATTGTCAATACTCTAGTGATCTGGTTGATCCTTTTTCTTCCAGACTCACCTTCTTTCTGCATTTTCTGAAAGTAAGGTACTCCGACAGTCAACAGCTGCAACACAATTGATGCAGAAATATATGGCATAATGCCAAGTCCAAAAATGGAAGCATTACTAAATGCACCACCTAGGAATGTATCTATCAGTCCAAAAATGCCTTCCGGAGCTTCTCCCAAACGAGAGGGATCTACACCAGGAAGAACAACGAAAGAACCTAATCTGAAAATAATTAGAAAACCTACTGTATTCAGAATTCTAACTCTCAGATCTTCGATAGAGAAAATATTCTTAACCGTCGAAATAAACTTTTTCATTTACTTAAATCTTGTTTACAGAACCACCATTTTTCTCAATTGCTGCGATTGCAGAAGCAGAGAAGTTATGAGCAGTTACGTCTAATTTGGCTTTCAATTCACCTCCTCCGAGGATTTTGATTTTGTCATTCTTAGAAGCCACTCCATGAGCAACAAGAGCAGTCATGTCTATGGATTCTAAGTTATACTCTTCAGAAAGAGCCTGCAAGGTATCCAAATTTACTGGTTTGAACTCAACCTTGTTTAAGCTATTAAAGCCAAACTTAGGAACTCTTCTTTGAAGTGGCATTTGACCACCTTCAAATCCAGCCTTGGATTTATATCCAGATCTAGATTTTGCTCCTTTATGACCTCTTGTAGAAGTTCCACCTCGTCCAGAACCTGTACCTCTACCGATTCTTTTACGGTTTTTTGTAGAACCTTCTGCTGGTTTTAATGTATGCAGTTTCATAATTAAGCTTCCTCCACTTTTACAAGGTGATTAACTTTATTAACCATACCAGCTATCTGTGGAGTGTTTTCAACAACAACAGACTTACTGATTCTTCCTAGACCTAAAGCAGTGATTGTTGCTTTCTGATCCTTCGGACGGTCGATAGTACTTTTAGTTTGTGTGATTTTGATCTTTCCCATGATGATTATCCGTTAAAGACTTTAGACATTTTCACACCTCTTTGCTGAGAAACAGTGATCGCGTCTCTCAATTGAGTTAAAGCATCAATAGTTGCTTTTACTACGTTGTGAGGATTTGATGAACCTTTGGATTTTGCTAAAACGTCTGTAACGCCAGCACTTTCCAATACAGCACGCATCGCGCCACCTGCAATTACACCGGTACCTGCAGCTGCTGGTTTGATCAATACAAAACCTCCACCGAATTTACCAATTTGCTCATGAGGAATAGTTCCTTTTAAAACTGGTACTCTTACCAAATTCTTTTTAGCATCTTCGATACCTTTAGTGATAGCATCAGTTACTTCATTGGCTTTACCCAAACCGTAACCCACTACTCCTGCACCGTCGCCTACTACAACTATTGCAGAAAAAGAGAATCTTCTACCACCTTTTACCACTTTGGCAACACGGTTAATAGAAACTACTTTTTCCTTAAGTTCTGTATCTGTAGCCCTGATAGGCTTTTTTCTTAGTTGAGACATAGTTGATTAAAATTTAAGGCCTCCTTCTCTGGCACCATCTGCCAAAGCTTTCACTTTACCATGGTACAAGTAGCCGTTTCTATCGAATACTACTTCGCTAACTCCGTTTGCAACTGCTCTTTCGGCTAATTTCTTACCTACTTCTGATGCAATTGCAACGTTGGTGTTTGCTTTTGCTCCCAATTCTTTGGAAGATGCCTGAGCAATTGTCTGACCTTTAAGGTCATCAACAAGCTGAGCATACATGCCAGTATTACTTTTGAAAACTGACAAACGAGGTCTGGAATCAGTACCAGAAATCTTTCTTCTGATACCCTGCTTGATTCTAAGTCTTCTGGAATTCTTATTAAATGCCATAACCTATTATTTTTTACCGGCAGTTTTACCAGCCTTACGTCTAACTTGTTCACCCACGAAGCGCACACCTTTACCTTTGTAAGGCTCAACTTTACGAAGACCTTTGATTTTGGCTGCAACTTGTCCGATCAATTCCTTGTCAATTGCCTCCAACGTAATGATCGGGTTTTTACCTTTTGGAGTTTCTGTCTTCACAGCCACTTCAGATGGCAATGCAAAGAAGATATTGTGAGAATAACCAAGAGAAAGTTCAAGAACTTGACCTTGATTAGTAGCCTTATAACCTACACCAACAAGCTCCAAATCTTTTTTGTAACCTTCAGATACACCAATAACCATGTTATTGATAAGTGATCTGTAAAGTCCGTGAATAGACTTGTGTCTTTTGGAATCGGTAGGTCTGGAAACGACAACTTCATTGCCCTCCACTTTTACCTCAATATCGGGATTCACATCCTGAGTGAGCGTACCTTTAGGACCTTTAACAGTGACCAGCCCATGAGCTGACACGTCTACAGTAACACCGGCAGGTAGATTTATTGGTTTTTTACCTATTCTAGACATGATAGTAAATTAATATACGTAGCAAAGTACTTCGCCTCCAACGCCTTCCACGCGGGCTTCCTTGTCTGTCATTACACCTTTAGAGGTGGAAATAATGGCGATACCTAAGCCATTTATTACTCTTGGAAGAGAATCATGTTTTACATATTTTCTCAAACCTGGAGTACTTACTCTAGTTAGATTAACAATGGCATTTTGCTTTGTTGTAGGATTGAATTTCAAAGCGATCTTAATGGAACCTTGCGGGCCATTTTCTTCGAATTTGTAATTCTGAATATATCCTTTATCGTGCAATACTTTTGTAATCTCCTTCTTTATGTTAGAAGCAGGTATCTCAACGATTCTGTGAGAAGCCTTGATGGCGTTTCTCAATCTTGTTAGATAATCAGCTATTGGATCAGTCATGATATTTATAAGTCTAGCTCCACCCTATTTGGGCGTGCAAAGTTACGAATTGATTTTTAGAATAAAAACTACTGTCGTTATTTTACCAGCTGGACTTAGTCACTCCAGGGATTTTGCCCGATGAGGCCATTTCTCTGAAGGTTACCCTGTTGATACCGAATTTTCTCATATAGCCTTTAGGACGCCCTGTAAGTTTACATCTATTGTGCAATCTTACTGGCGAAGCGTTCTTTGGCAGTTTGTCAAGTGCTTCGTAGTCACCAGCTGCTTTTAGCTCGGCTCTTTTCTTGGCATACTTGGCTACCAGACGTTCTCTCTTTCTCTCACGAGCTTTGATGGACTCTTTTGCCATGATTATTCTTCTTTATTTTTATTAACGAACGGCAATCCGAAAGCCTTCAACAATGCGAAGCTTTCCTCATCTGAATCAGCGGAAGTCACAAATGTAATATCCATACCAGAGATTCTGTTCACCTTTTCGATGCTGATCTCAGGAAATATAATTTGCTCAGTTACACCCAAGGTATAATTTCCTCTTCCGTCGAATCCTTTATCAGAGATTCCTTTGAAATCTCTTACACGTGGAAGAGCTACAGTCATCAATCTGTCAAGGAATTCATACATTTTTTGACCCCTCAAAGTAACTTTTGCTCCGATCGGCATGCCTTCTCTTAACTTAAAGTTAGAAACTGAAGTCTTTGCTTTGGTAGATACGGCTCTTTGTCCAGTTATTAAAGAAAGTTCTTCAACCCCCTGATCAACCAATTTCTTATCTGCGACTGCAGCACCAATACCTTTATTCAAAACAATTTTTGAAAGTTTAGGTACTTGCATTACAGAAGTATATTGAAACTTTTCCTTCAAAGCAGGGACGATATCGTCCACATATTTTTGTTTGATTCTTGGATTAGCCATTGATCACCTCCCCAGTTTTCTTTGAGTATCTTACTAGTTTACCATTTTCACCCACCTTACGACCAATTCTGGTAGCCTCACCAGTCTTTGGATCTACAAGCATTAAGTTACTTAGATGTAAAGCAGCTTCTTTCTTCTCGATACCACCTTGTGGTTTTGCAGCAGTTGGCTTTACGTGTTTAGTAATCATATTGATTCCTTCTACGAAAGCTCTTCTTTTTGCTGTATCAACAGAAAGTACTTTACCTGTTTTGCCTTTGTCATCGCCAGAGATCACTTTAACAGTGTCACCGGTTTTGATATGCAGCTTAGGCTGCTTATTTAATTTTCTTTCCATGATTACAATACTTCAGGAGCCAAAGAAACGATTTTCATAAACTGCTTCTCTCTCAGCTCTCTAGCGACTGGGCCGAAGATACGAGTGCCTCTAGGCTCATCGTTGTTGTTCAACAATACAGCAGCGTTGTCCTCAAATCGGATATAAGAACCGTCTTTTCTTCTAATTTCTTTTCTGGTTCGTACGATAACCGCTCTTGAAACGGTACCTTTTTTCATGTTGCTGGAAGATAGGGCTGACTTTACAGTCACGACTACTTTGTCACCAATTGAAGCGTAACGCTTCTTGGTTCCTCCCAATACACGGATCACCAATACCTCTTTGGCACCGGAATTGTCCGCCACACTTAGTCTGGATTCTTGTTGTATCATGATTATTTAGCCCTTTCAATAATTTCAACTACTCTCCAACGTTTGTTCTTACTCAGCGGACGAGTTTCACTGATTTTAACAAGGTCACCTGGGTTACACTCGTTTTTCTCGTCATGAGCCATAAATTTGGTTGTTTTGGCAACAAATTTACCGTACATGGCATGCTTCACGCGACGCTCAACTGCAACGGTAATGGACTTATCCATTTTGTTACTTACCACTTTACCAACTCTTTCTTTTCGAAGATTTCTCTCAATCGTAGCCATTTCTTTTTCTGTTAGCTAGTTATTTGGCAGCCAATGCAGTCTTCAATCTTGCGATCAGACGCTTGGTCTCGCGGATTCTATTAGGATTCTCTATAGGAGATATCGTATGCGCAAACTTAAGTTTCGATAGATTCCCCTTTTCAGCGACAATTCGCTCGGCGATTTCACTTGAAGAAAGTGATTGAATTTCAGTATTTTTCATTGTCATTCTATTCTACGTAATCTCTACGAACGATGAAATTGGTACTTACTGGTAGCTTTTGTTGAGCTAATCTTAACGCCTCTTTAGCAGTCTCCAGGCTCACGCCTGTAGCTTCGAAAAGGATCGTTCCTGGTTTGATAACAGCTACCCAATATTCTGGAGCACCTTTACCCTTACCCATACGAACCTCTGCGGGCTTCTTTGTGATCGGTTTGTCAGGGAAAATCCTGATCCAAACTTGACCTTCTCTTTTCATGGCTCTTGTCATCGCGATACGAGCTGCCTCGATCTGACGAGAAGTAATCCATCCTGCCTCCAGGGATTTGATGCCAAAGTTGCCGAAAGAAAGCGTATGCCCTCTTTGCGCAATGCCTTTGACACGGCCCTTTTGCATTTTCCTATATTTAGTTCTTTTTGGCTGTAACATGCTTTCTCACTTAGTCGGTGAAAATTAGTTATTTCTTTTTCTGCGTCTTGGACCATCATTTCTCTTAGGACCGGAATGACGACCACCTTTTGGTTCGTTAGCGGCACCTTGATTCGGAGAAAGGTCTCTTTTACCGTACACTTCTCCTTTGAAGATCCATACCTTGATTCCGATAATTCCGTACACAGTTAGTGCCTCAGAAAGTGCGTAATCAATATCTGCTCTTAAAGTATGAAGAGGAATTCTTCCTTCTTTGTACATTTCGGATCTTGCCATTTCGGCTCCACCCAGACGTCCAGAAAGTTTTACTTTTATCCCTTCAGCTCCCACTCTCATGGATGCAGCAATTGCTTGCTTCATTGCTCTTCTGAAGGAAATTCTAGCTTGAAGTTGCTGAGCGATAGATTCACCTACCAATTTCGCGTCCAATTCAGGTCGCTTAATCTCGAAGATATTGATTTGAATATCTTTACTTGTGATCTTCTTTAGTTCTTCTTTCAGCTTATCTACTTCGGCTCCACCTTTACCAATTACAACACCTGGTCTGGCAGTATGAATGGTAAGTGTGATTCTTTTGAGCGTTCGCTCAATAATCACCTTAGCAATCCCACCTTTAGGAATTCTGGCAAGGACGTACTTACGGATTTGCTGATCTTCGTATAGTTTTTCAGCGAAGTCCTTCCCACCATACCAGTTGGAATCCCAGCCTTTGACTACACCAAGTCTAAATCCTATTGGGTTGATCTTTTGTCCCATAGTCTGTTCTTAATTTGCCTTTTCGTTTGTTTCTACTACATCAGCGGTAACTTCTCCGGAATCGAATGAATCAATTACGAGAATTACATGATTTGATCTCTTGCGTATTCTGTGCCCTCTTCCTTGAGGAGCTGGTCTCAACCTTTTTAGAGATCTGCCTTCGTCAACCATAATGGTTTTCACAAACAAATCTGCCTCTTCAAGTTTGGCATCAGGATTTTTTGCCTGCCAATTGGCAACGGCAGAAAGCAATAACTTTTCTAATCTTAAAGCTCCATGATTCGGAGTAAACTTTAAAATACTAAGTGCATTTCCAACTCTCTTGCCTCTGACAAGGTCAGCCACAAGGCGCATTTTACGCGGAGAAGTAGGAACATTATTTAATCTTGCGATAGCTTCCATGATTATCTCTTTCCTTTATCTTTTTTGGCAATGTGGCCTCTGAAATTTCTGGTTGGAGCAAATTCACCTAGTTTATGACCTACCATATTGTCGGTCACAAAAACTGGGATAAATTTATTTCCATTATGCACAGCGAAGGTATGTCCCACGAAGTCTGGAGAAATCATAGATCTTCTTGACCAAGTCTTGATGACAGATTTCTTGCCTGACTCGTTCATAACATCCACTTTCTTCACCAGGTGATGTTCGATATAAGGACCTTTTTTTAATGAACGTGCCATAATTATTTAGATCTTTTGCTGATGATGAACTTGTTTGAATACTTCTTTGGTGATCTGGTTTTCTTACCTTTAGACAAGAGACCTTTTCTAGATCTTGGATGTCCACCGGAAGAACGACCTTCACCACCACCCATTGGGTGATCTACTGGGTTCATCGCAACACCTCTTGTACGAGGTCTTACACCTAACCATCTCTTACGACCAGCTTTACCAAGAACTACGTTCATGTGATCGCCATTGGAAACAGTACCAACTGTTGCCATACAAACACCAAGAACTAGTCTCATTTCGCCGGATGGAAGTTTTACAGTTACGTATTTACCCTCACGAGCTACGATCTGCGCATATCCACCAGCACTTCTGGCCATTACTCCACCTTTACCTGGCTTCAATTCCACATTGTGTACAATAGTACCCAAAGGGATATTTACCAAAGGCATAGAATTACCTACTTCTGGAGCAACTTGCTCACCGGAAATCACTGTTTGTCCCACTACCAAACCTTCCGGGGCGATAATGTAGGCCTTAGCTCCGTCTGCATAATAAAGCAGGGCAAGACGTGCTGTTCTGTTTGGATCATACTCGATAGCCTTTACGGTAGCGGGTACACCAAACTTATTTCTTTGGAAGTCTACAATTCTTAGTCTTCTCTTATGACCACCACCGATGTAGCGAGCAGTCATTTTGCCTTCATTATTTCTTCCGCCTGATTTCTTCAAAGGTGCAAGAAGAGATTTCTCTGGCTTTGACTTTGTAATCTCGTCAAATGCTGGAGCTACTCTGAATCTTGTCCCTGGAGTAACAGGCTTCAATTTTTTAATTGCCATGATATTGAATCAATTAAATTTCTCCGTAAAAATCAATTACCTGTCCGTCAGCCACTTCTACAATCGCTTTCTTGAAAGCGTTGGTAAAGCCTGACACCACTTTGTTCTTGGTGTATCTAGTTTTATGCTTTGCAGCATATCTCATGGTTCTTATTGAAACCACGTTTACACCGTATGTTTTCTCTACTGCATTCTTAATCTCTGGCTTTTTCGCAGTTTTCTCTACGATAAATCCATAAACTCCTCTTTCGTTCATGGCAGAGACTTTCTCAGTAATTAAGGGCTGCTTTAGAATATCCATTGTCTTATTTCGATAAAATGGTTTCCAACATACTTACAGAACCTTCACAAATCACTAAGTGGTCAGCGTTAAGAACTTGGTAAGTATTTACATCATTTACAGTTACAACCTTTGACTTTGGAAGGTTTCTGCTCGATAAGTATACATTTTTGTTTTCCTCAGGAAGGACAACCAACGTTTTCTTATCAGCTAAAGACAATCCATTCATCAATGCTAGATAGCTTTTTGTTTTTGGAGCCTCAAAAGAAAGGTTCTCCAAAACCATCAAGCTATTATCTTTCACTTTATAAGAAAGTGCTGATTTTCTAGCTAACTGTTTTAACTTTTTATTCAATTTGAAAGTGTAGTTTCTTGGCTGTGGGCCAAATACTCTACCTCCACCTCTGAAAAGCGGCGACTTTATAGATCCAGCTCTAGCACTACCAGTACCTTTTTGCTTTTTGATCTTTTTAGTAGAACCAGCGATTTCATTTCTTTCTTTTGACTTGTGCGTACCTTGTCTTTGGTTCGCCAAGTACTGCTTCACATCCAAATAGATCGCGTGATCGTTAGGATCGATTCCGAAGATATCGTCAGAAAGATTTACTTTTCTTCCTGTATCTTCTCCTTTATGATTTATTACTGCTAATTCCATGGACTTATTTCTCTAGAATAACGAAAGAATTTTTAGGACCTGGCACTGAACCAGAAACCAACAGCAGGTTTTGCTCAGGATAGATTTTCAACACTTTTAGGTTGATTACCTTCACTCTGTCACCGCCGGTTCTTCCTGCCATACGCATTCCTTTGAATACTCTTGATGGCCAAGAACAAGCACCAATGGAACCTGGGTGTCTTTGTCTGTTATGCTGACCATGAGTTTGTCCACCCACACCACCAAAACCATGACGTTTTACAACACCTTGGAAACCTTTACCTTTTGAAGTACCAATAGCATCGACGAAGTCACCTTCAACGAATACCTCTGACGACTTCACAGTAGCCCCTAGATCTACCTGGCCTTCAAACTCGACCCGGAATTCTCTGAACTCAACAACTTTTTGCTTTGGCGTAGTACCGGCCTTTTTAAAGTGACCGATCAATGGTTTAGGCGTGTTTTTCTCTTTACGCTCACCATATGCCAATTGCACTGCGTTGTACCCGTCTGTTTCAACGTTTTTTACTTGCGTCACTACGCAAGGACCAGCTTCTATTAGCGTGCATGCGACATTACGTCCATCGGCACTGAAAATGCTAGTCATTCCTACTTTTTTACCTATAATACCAGACATCTATAATAAGATAATTTGATAATTCACAAGCGCTTATACGCATGAGCCCTTTTAAAGGACTGCAAAGTTACTGAAATAAAATTCTGCAACAAATGCCAACTTGTATATTTTCAAACATTTAGAGAATTTTCATTTCTTTAAACCTTTGAAACCGCCCATTTCATTATCAAAAGGTGATGATAGAAAAAGACCTGCACAGTTGCGCAGGTCTTTTTTACAAAATATTTAAGAGCAGATCAAACTTTGATTTCTACATCAACTCCACTTGGAAGTTCGATTTTCATCAAAGCATCTACAGTTTTAGAGCTATTTGAATAGATATCAACTAATCTCTTGTAAGTACATAATTGATATTGATCTCTAGCTTTTTTACTTACGTGAGGAGATTTCAATACAGTAAACTTCTCCTTTTTAGTAGGCAATGGAATTGGTCCCACTACTACTGCACCTGTTGCTTTAACAGCTTTTACGATTTTCTCTGATGACTTATCCACCAGGCTGTGATCGTATGATTTTAGTTTTATTCTGATTTTCTGATTCATCGCAAATATTGATTAGTCTTTCTGACCTTTTACGTTAGCAATTACGCCCTCTGCTATGTTGTTTGGAACAGGCTCATAGTGAGAGAATGTCAATGAAGCCGTTGCTCTACCAGAGGTAATTGTTCTAAGGTCAGTGATATAACCGAACAACTCTGACAATGGAACCGACGCCTTGATTACGGAAGAAGTACCTTTCGTATCCATACCTTTCATTAAACCTCTTCTTCTGTTCAAATCACCAGTGATTGGACCAGTATATTCATCAGGAGAAACTACGTCTACAGACATGATAGGCTCTAATAATGCAGGCTTACATTTTTTAGCTGCTTCTTTGAAACCAATTCTTGCTGCTAATTCAAAGGAAAGAGCATCTGAATCGACATCATGGAAGGAACCATGGAATAATCTTACTTTCATGGATTCAATTGGATAACCTGCCAAAGGACCATTTTTCATAGCCTCAGCAAATCCTTTCTGAATAGATGGAATAAATTCTTTTGGTATTACACCACCTACAATTCCATTGACAAAGTCAAGTCCTGCTTTAATTTCACCAGTTTCAGGATCAGGATCTTTCGGGCCAATTTCAAATACAATATCTGCAAATTTACCTTTACCACCAGTTTGCTTCTTGTAAACTTCTTTGTGTTCTACAGAACCAAACAAAGCCTCTTTATAAGCAACCTGAGGAGCTCCTTGATTAATCTCAACCTTGAATTCTCTCTTCAATCGGTCAATAATAATATCCAGGTGAAGCTCACCCATACCTCTCAAGATAGTCTGACCAGTTTCAAAATCAGTATTAACTTGGAGTGTCGGATCTTCTTCCACTAGTTTTGCTATTGCCATACCCAACTTATCTACATCTGCTTGAGTTTTAGGCTCAATTGCATAGCCGATAACTGGCTCAGGGAATATCATAGATTCAAGAACTACCTTACGATTTTCAGCACAAAGCGTATCTCCGGTTTTGATATCTTTAAATCCAACTACAGCACCAATATCACCAGCTCTTAAAGCATCGATTTGGTTTTGCTTATTAGCATGCATTTGGAATACTCTGGAAATCCGTTCTTTGTTACCGGAACGGCTATTGAATACATATGATCCAGAATCCAATCTACCGGAATAAGCTCTCACGAAGCATAATCTACCAACAAATGGATCTGTAGCAATCTTGAAAGCCAAGCCAGCAAATGGCTCGTCTTCATTAGGAGTGATAACTATTTCTTTTTCCTCGTCATTCAAGTCATGACCGATTAAGTTATCTTTATCTAAAGGAGAAGGAAGTAATTCCATAACCAAGTCAAGCATGGTTTGAACTCCTTTGTTTTTAAATGAAGAACCACAAACCATTGGGACAATTTTCATGTCGATGGTTGCTTTTCTCAAAGCCGTAAGAATTTCTTCTTCTGTAATTGAGTTTGGGTCTTCAAAGAATTTTTCCATCAATGACTCATCGTAGTCTGCAACTGCTTCAAGCAAATGCTCTCTCCATTGCTCTACTTCTTCTGTCATATCTTCAGGAATAGCAACTTCTTCGAAAGTCATTCCCATATCTTCTTCATTCCAAACGATGGCTCTGTTGTTAATCAAATCAACAACTCCTCTGAATTTATCTTCAGCACCGATTGGAAGTTGCAAAGGAACTGCATAGCTACCTAGCATTTCCTTCACTTGCTTACAAACCTCAAGGAAGTCTGCGCCTGCACGGTCCATTTTATTAACAAAACCGATACGGGCAACTTTATAGTTATCAGCTAAACGCCAGTTTGTTTCAGACTGTGGTTCAACACCATCCACAGCACTGAATAGGAAAACTAAACCATCCAACACTCTAAGGGAACGATTTACCTCTACGGTAAAGTCAACGTGCCCAGGAGTATCAATGATGTTAATTTGATATTTGTGATCTCTGTAGTTCCAGAACACAGTGGTCGCAGCAGAAGTAATTGTAATACCTCTCTCTTGCTCCTGTGCCATCCAGTCCATCGTTGCAGCGCCATCATGCACCTCACCGATTTTATGGGAAACTCCAGAATAAAAAAGAATTCGCTCTGTAGTAGTTGTTTTACCAGCATCGATGTGAGCGGCAATACCGATGTTTCTGGTATATTTTAAGTCTCTTGCCATCCTAATTAAAATCTAAAGTGGGAGAATGCTTTGTTAGCCTCGGCCATTCTGTGCGTATCATCTTTTTTCTTCACGCCGGCACCTTCGCCTTTGGAAGCAGCAATGATCTCACCTGCAAGTCTGTCCATCATCGTTTTCTCACCTCTTCTTCTTGCATAAGTGATCATCCACTTAATACCTAGAGATAATTTTCTTTCAGGACGAACTTCCATTGGAACCTGGAACGTAGCACCACCAACTCTACGACTCTTCACCTCAACGGATGGAGCAATATTGTTAAGCGCTTTTTTCCAAACTTCAAGACCATTCTCACCTACTTTTTGTTCAACTTTTTCTACCGCATCGTAGAAAATTCTGTAAGCAATACTCTTCTTCCCATCTACCATAAGACAGTTCACGAACTTGGTAACCAAGGTATCATTGAACTTAGGATCAGGAAGAATATATCTCTTCTTTGGTTTCGCTTTTCTCATTTCTTCTAAATGTTTTAATTATTTTTTCTTAGCCGCAACTGGAGCTCCTTTGCCAGCCTTCGGTCTTTTAGCACCATACTTAGAGCGACCTTGCTTACGGTCTTTAACTCCTGCAGTATCAAGTGCACCACGGATGATGTGATATCTTACACCTGGTAGATCTTTCACACGACCACCTCTAATCAATACGATTGAGTGCTCCTGTAGATTGTGACCCTCACCTGGAATGTAAGCATTCACTTCTTTTCCATTTGTCAATCTCACCCTCGCCACTTTTCTCATTGCTGAGTTAGGCTTCTTCGGGGTTGTAGTGTATACTCTGGTACAAACCCCTCTTCGCTGAGGACATGCATCCAAAGCTCTTGATTTCGATTTGGTCTCCAGTGTAGTTCTACCTTTTCTTACTAACTGTTGAATAGTAGGCATTAACTGATAAAATTTAGTTTTCCTGTAAACTGTTAAATTTTGGACTGCAAAGGTAACCAAAGTAATAAGATGAACAAAATTAAGTAGTTATATTTTTGTTATGCTTCTCCTGGGGTACCAAAACTTATCGGGAATTGAGGAGCTCCACCTGAATGGCTTATTTTTCCAAAAGCATCCTCATATTTCTCAATATTATCTCTTAAAGCAGCTAATAATCTCTTTGCATGCTCTGGAGTTACGATAATTCTTGACTTTACTTTAGCTTTTGGAACACCAGGCATTAGTCTGATAAAGTCAATAACAAATTCGGAATTTGAATGGGCAATCATTGCCAAATTAGAATAAACACCCTCGGCAACTTCCTCGGATAGTTCAACATTGATCTGCTGATCAGGTCTTTTTCCTTTTTCGTCTTTCATTTTCTTATGATTAAAAAAGGCCTGTACTGATACAGGCCTTTAACTATTTGTTAATTCAACTTATTATAAAATGGCTTCGCTTGATTTTCTTGTTACACGATCCATATTATCAGAAAGCTTATCATATTCTTCCTGAGAACCGACGATAATATTTTGGATTCTTCTTTGTCCGGTACCAGCTGGAATAAGATGTCCAACCAATACGTTTTCTTTCAATCCTAATAATTCATCTCGTTTACCTCTGATCGCAGCTTCAGAAAGAACTTTAGTTGTTTCTTGGAATGAAGCGGCAGAAAGGAAACTTTCGGTACCCAATGAAGCGGCAGTAATACCCTGAAGAGTAGGTTTAGAAACAGCAGTTTCCGCATCTCTTACTTGTACCAGCTTAAGATCTTTACGCTTTAAGCTTGAGTTTTCATCTCTCAATCTTCTTGCAGAAATAATCATACCTGGCTTCAAAGTAGAGGAATCACCTGCATCCATTACCACTTTCTTATCAAGGATATTATCATTCTCTTCTCTGAATGCCCACTTATCTACTACTTGGTTTTGAAGGAATCCTGTGTCTCCAGCATCAAGGATCTCAACTTTTTGCATCATCTGGCTTACAATTACCTCTATATGCTTGTCGTTGATTTTAACACCCTGAAGTCTATATACTTCTTGGATCTCATTTACTAAGTATTCCTGAACAGCTGTTGGACCTTTGATCGCAAGAATGTCATTTGGAGTGATAGCTCCATCAGACAATGGCTCACCTGCACGGATAAAGTCATTTTCCTGAACCAGAATGTGTTTGGATAAGGATACCATGTATTTCTTGATCACACCATCTTTAGATTCGAT
>NZ_JAHEBC010000232.1 GCF_024642405.1 Algoriphagus sp.
TTTCCATCCCATAGGTAAAAATTATATTCAAAAAACCTATTAATGCATAGATACCAGTGAAAGCTCCTAAATCTTCTTTGCTCAGGTAAGCAGTATAAACAATAATAAGCAAAAAGTTGATGGACCTCCCCAGAATACTACTTAGGCCATAAACAGCCGTTTGGCCGGCAAGGTTTTTAAGATTACTCATAAAAGAGAATAGGATTTATTCTCCCTTGAAATTTGGTTTCCTTTTTTCAAGAAATGCTGTTGTTCCTTCTTTATAGTCCCCTGACTTGACGCATCTTGCAAAACTATTAGCTTCAGTTTGAAATCCATTTTCATCAGATAGATAAGCAGCGTTTACACAATCTATAATCATGCCGATTGCTAAAGGAGCCTTGCTTCCAATTTTTTTAACGATCTCCTCAGCTTTTGCTATCGCATCGGCTTTGGTAGGAAGTACATAATTTACCAAACCAAGTGAATGAGCTTCATTAGCATCAATCATATCACCAGTCATCATAAGTTCGTTTGCCTTTCCGCGACCGATCAATATGGTCAATCTTTGGGTTCCTCCATAACCTGGGATGATTCCAAGATTTACTTCTGGCTGACCAAATTTAGCATTGGCGGTTGCAATTCTCATATGACAGGCCATAGCCAATTCACAGCCACCGCCTAGGGCGAATCCGTTAGTTACTGCTACAACAGGTTTATGAAGATTTTCAATAATGCTGAAAATTTCCTGTCCATTTTCAGCAAATTTTCTGGCATTTACTTCATTTAATTCAGCAATTTCTCTGATATCGGCTCCCGCTACAAAAGCTCGTTCTCCAGCTCCAGTTATAATAACTGCTTTGATTGATTTGCTGTCAGCAACTTCTTCGAAAATTGCTTTTAACTCCTCTAGAGTTGCAAAATTCAAAGCATTCATTTTATCCTCCCGATTTACGGTCAAATAGAGAATGCTTTCTTTTATTTCAGTCAGAATATTATTGTATTCAGCCATAAAACGTAGATCTGTTTAAAACAAATATACAAGCAGGGTAGTCAATCCCAAATTTTGTGACTTAGAAAAATATGAGAATTACTAGGAACTTCCTGTATTAGATTATTTTATTCATCTTGAATCATCTAAATTATTCAATCCCAAAATTCCCTTCGCCATTTTTATTACTTTTGTGAAAAATCAATATTAACTATATCCACTATTATATAAACTATGTCTTCAAAAAGAAAAATCACAGTAGCCTATGGTGACGGGATCGGTCCTGAAATTATGAAAGCTACGTTGGCAATCCTTGAGGCTGCTGGAGCTCAATTAGAATATGATGTTATTGAAATCGGGGAACAAGTTTATCTAAAGGGAATTTCTTCAGGAATGGCCCCGAACGCTTTTGAGTCTCTTAGAGAAACCAAGGTATTTTTGAAATCACCTATTACTACCCCCCAAGGTGGAGGATTCAAATCTTTGAATGTAACTACTAGAAAGTCATTTGGTCTTTTTGCAAATGTGCGTCCTTGTCGAGCTTTTTCACCTTTCGTTCGTACGCATTTCCCAAAGACTGATATGGTCATTGTTAGAGAGAATGAGGAAGACCTTTATGCAGGAATTGAACATAGACAAACACAGGAAGTTTACCAGACTTTGAAATTGATTTCAGAGCCTGGATCTGAGAAAATCATTCGATACGCTTTTGAGTATGCCAAGAAAAACGGCAGAAAAAAAGTGACTTGTATGACCAAGGATAATATTATGAAATTGGCTGATGGCCTTTTCCATAAGAAATTTGATCAGATCGCTAAGGAATATCCTGAGATCGAAAACGACCATAAAATCATTGATATCGGAACTGCCCTGATTGCTGAAAGACCTGAGATTTTTGATGTGATTGTGACCCTGAATCTTTATGGAGATATTATTTCTGATGTGGCTGCCCAAGTGACAGGATCAGTTGGTTTGGGAGGTTCTGCAAATGTCGGAGAGGAAGTAGCTATGTTTGAGGCAATTCATGGTTCGGCCCCGGATATCGCAGGAATGGGGATTGCAAACCCATCTGGATTACTGAATGGTGCAGTAATGATGCTTGTGCACATTGGTATGCCGGAAATGGCGGAAAAAATTTCCAATGCTTGGATGAAAACGCTAGAGGATGGAATTCATACCGGAGATATTTATCAGGAAGGATTATCCGCAAAAAGAGTAGGTACTGAGGAGTTTGCACAGGCTGTAATAGAAAGATTAGGACAAAAGCCTACAAAAATGACTCCTGTAGTTTATGATAAAGAGGATACTGAACCAATGAAAATCACGCTTTCTCCAAAGAAAAAGGAGAAGAAAGAATTAATAGGTGTAGACGTTTTCATTGATTGGGATGAGGATAACAGGGATTTTAATGTAATTGGTGAAAGGTTAAGAAAAGCCAATGTGGATGGACTGCAGCTTCAATTGATCACCAATAGAGGGGTTAAGGTATTTCCGGAAGGAATGAGAGAAACTTTCTGTACGGATCACTGGAGATGTAGATTCAAAACAGCTGATCAAAAAGTTATTACTCATGATGCGGTATTGGCTTTGCTTAAACAAATTCAGGAATTAGGTTTTGACTTTATCAAGACTGAGCACCTCTATACATTCGATGGTGTAAGGGGATATTCTTTGGCACAAGGAGAATAACTTTAAATAAGTATTTCAGAAAGGGATTTGGGAGACCATTTCCCTTTTTTATTTCCTTTTTTGGACTGTTACTTCCTACATAGTTCTTAGTATCTTGTCTGTTTCTATGTCAAAAAGAGTTTTAATTATCACTTATTATTGGCCTCCAAGTGGAGGTAGCGGCGTGCAGCGATGGCTGAAATTTGCCAAATATTTGCCTGAATCAGGGTGGGAACCAGTCATCTTTACTCCTGAAAATCCTGATTTTGATTTGAAGGATGAAACACTTTTAGACGAAGTTTCTCCAAAACTTGAGATAATGAAATTTCCGATTTGGGAACCTTATCAACTTTTAAATAAAATTCGAGGAAATAAAAAAACGCATCCAGGAAGGGTTTTGGAACAAAAAGATCAAGGCTGGATTGAAAAAGGCGCCATCTGGCTAAGAGCAAACTTGTTGGTTCCTGATCCAAGAATATTTTGGGTAAAACCCTCGGTGAAATTCTTGACAGATTTGGTGAAAAATGGACAGTTTCAAGCAGTTATAACTACTGGACCGCCTCATAGTATGCATTTGATTGGTAGGGGATTGAAGCGAAAAACAGGCATATTTTGGTTAGCGGATTTTCGGGATCCTTGGTCACAATGGGAATTCTTAGATAAGCTTCCTATGCAATCCTTTGTAAGAAAAAAGCATGCTGAACTGGAAAAAACAGTATTAAAAGAAGCAGATGTGATTACCACCATTTCACCGACATTTCAAAGAGATTTAAAAAAGATTTTTGATAGAGAAATTGAACTCTTGACAAATGGATTTGATCTATCAGATATTCCTGCAGGTTTTAAACCGGTTAAAAAGAAATCCTTACAATTAAATCTTGTATACTCTGGAATAATAGATTCTATTCGAAACCCAATGCCCCTATTAAAAGCGATGAAAGAGGAATTTAAACCTCATAAGGAAAATGTGTCTTTTACTTTTGTGGGCAGGGTAAGTGATTCAGTCCAAGAACAGATTGCAATTGACTCTTGGTTGAAGTCTCATGTTCATTTTGCAGGATATGTTTCGCATGAGGAAGTATTCAGTTTTTATGAAAAGGCAGATGCATTGGTCTTAATCTTGACTAACACCAAAAATGCTCAGGGAAATATTCCGGGCAAATTATTTGAATATCTCTCGACCAAAATTCCTGTAATTGCTTTAGGTGATCCTGAGGGAGATTCTTCGGAGATTTTAGTAGAAGCAGGTGCAGAAAAAGTGATGTCTTTTAGTGATCATGTAGGGATTCAACTTCGCTTGAGAAAGTTATTTGAATCAGATGGAGAGCATCAAGATACAGCATCCATTGATCATTATTCTCGAAAAAATCTCAGTTTTCAATTAGCTAAATTATTGGATGAATATTCCATTTCTTGATCTTTCGAAAATGGATTCAGAGCTTAAAAACGCTCTGAAATTGAAATTTGGAGAACTTCTGGATAAAGGGAGATTCTCTGGAGGAGAGGAAGTTGAAAGCTTTGAAAACAATGTTTCAACTATTCTTAATAGCCCTCATGTGATTTCATGTGCTAATGGAACTGATGCTTTGGAACTTGCGCTTAGAGCACTGAATATTGGGGCAGGTGATGAAGTTATTGTGCCAGCATTGACTTGGGTTTCAACTGCGGAGGCTGTGATAATGGTAGGAGCGAAGCCTGTTTTTTGGGATACAGATAGAAATGGGCTTTTGGCAGATGATTGGACAAAAGCTATTTCTTCAAGGACAAAAGCTGTCATACCGGTTCACCTATATGGCAAAATGCCCAATATGGACTTCTTAATGAAGAAGGCAAAAGAGAGTAATCTTTTTGTGATTGAGGATGCTGCTCAAGCATTTGGTTCATTTCAGAAAAGGAAGGCTGCGGGTACATGGGGAGATGTGGGATGTTTAAGTTTTTACCCCACAAAAAATCTTGGAGCTTTAGGAGAGGCAGGGATATGCCTGACAAATGATTCCAAATTAGCCACTAGAATTAGATTGCTTTCCAATCATGGTCAACCTGCAAGAGATCAACATGAATTAGTCGGTAGAAATAGTAGAATTGATACAATTCAAGCAGGATTTTTAAATGTGTTTTTCGAAAAACTTCCAGCTTTCCAAAAGAAAAGAAAAACTTTGGCAGCAAAATATGATGAGCAATTAAAAAGCATATCTGAAATACAATTACCAAATGGTTCAGACTTTGGAGATTGTAACTTACACCTATATGTCATTCAAAGTAAAAAGCGTGATTTACTTCGTGCATTTTTGGAAAAAAAAGGAATTAAAACAGCAATTCACTACCCAGAAATAGTCCCAGACTTGAAACCTTATAAAGTACATGGGGATTTTGAAATGTCTAGAAGTATCGCAAAAAATGGTTTATCGCTTCCATTAAACCCTTGGCTAAAAGAAGAAGAAATAACTTTTATAATAAGTAAGATTTGTGAGTTTTTTAAATCATAAATCGTATGCTATTTACCAACGATAGCCACCTCCGTACATTCCTACATTCATTGTGGGAGTTACTCTTACCCCATATGGTCCGCCGGAAAAACTCATTCCCACACCGCCCGACATGTGCATATTTGCGCAGCTATGAAGAAACAATGAAATACCAATAATTGAAGCTATGATTAATGTTTTTTTGAACATGGTTTCTAGATTTAAGGGTTATAAACTTGGACAGCAAAGGGAGCTCCCGTTGGATCTAGTAGCAAAGCCACCGATCCATTTCTTATTTCAGGGCTTGGGTTAATTAGTACCTGAGCACCTGCATTCTTAGCTTTTTCTACAGTCATATTCACATCTGCAACTCTGATATAAGGAACCCAGTGAGACCTTACTGTTGATGAAGGGTTCTGTAGCATACCTGCACAATTTTGATCCCCATATTTAAAAATTGTGTAATCTATATTTCCGTCTTTCGTTTGACTGGTAGTATATCCAAATACTGATGAATAAAAATCTGCTGAATTAGCTGGTTCATTAGACCATAATTCCTGGCCTAAAAAAGTATCGATTTCAGCTGGCTTACTTTCCGGATCCCCATTTGTCAATTTTATTAATGAGATATGTGCGCCTTGTGGGTCTTGAATAAAAGAAATAAGACCTCGATCATCCACATTAGTAGCTTTTTTCAGGATTTTAGCCCCTTTATTTTTTGCTGTAATTGATGCTTGTTCAACGTCCGGAACAGAAATAGCTCCGATCCATTCACCAGAACTATTTTCGCTTTTGTAATAAGCCATTAAGGCTATTGGCTTATCATTTTTCTTAAATATCCAGACTTTATTATTTCCCTCTCCAAAAGGAACAGCGTCCCAATCAAATACAGATTTATAAAATATTGAGGATAATTCAGGGTCTGGCGATGCT
>NZ_JAHEBC010000031.1 GCF_024642405.1 Algoriphagus sp.
TCAAGGACCTCATCAATTTGATGTTGCAAGATGGGGATTAAATAAAAATGAACATCCAGATTCAGTGTACTCATCAGGAGCAATTTATGGCATAACTCCTGAAGAATGCTCTCAAGAAACTCCAAATACCCAAACTTCAATTTTTAAATATGCAGATGGTAAAACTCTGGAATTTGAAACTCGAGGAAGATTTACCAATGGGGAATCAAGTCTAGGGATTAAAATTGGAAATATGTTCTATGGAACAGCAGGATATCTGGAATTAAATGGTGGAACATGGAAAGCTTTTAAGCAAGATGAAAAAGAGCCATTTGCCATGAGTAAGAAAAGAGAAGAAATAGCCTCTAGTAATCAGGTGATGGCAGCACCTGGTGGTGCAGAGCATTATGCCAACTTCCTAGATGCAATAAGAGCAGAAAGTGATGAAATACTTCATTGTGATATAGAAGAAGGACATAAGTCTTCAGTACTTCCATTGATTGCCAATATTTCTTACTTGACAGGAAAACAGCTACATTTTGATGGAAAAACAGAAAAATTTGTCAAGGACAAGGCTTCTGACAAATACTTGACAAGAGATTATCGGAAGAATTTTGAAGTTCCTAACCAAGTTTAGATCCTTTTATATAAAAGACCCATTATGATTGAATATAATTCAAGAAGAGATTTTCTTCTAAAAAGTATGGCAGCAGGGCTCGCTTTAACAGCTGGAAATTTGCCATTCAGTTCCTTTGCCAATTCCCAATCAAAAGGAATGCAATTTGGTTTAGTGACTTACCAATGGGGGAGGGATTGGGATCTCTCAACTTTAATAAGTAATTGTGAAAAAACTGGAGTCCTAGGGCTAGAATTAAGAACCCAACACGCTCATGGAGTGGAAACATCGCTGAATGCTCAGCAGCGGGAAAATGTCAAGAAAAGATTTGCCGATAGCCCAGTAACTTGTTTGGGTTATGGTAGTAATTTCGAATACCATAGCCCAGATCCTAACGTATTGAGGGATAACATCACTCAAACAAAAGATTACATCAAATTATGTAAAGATATAGGTGCATCCGGGATAAAAGTGAAACCTAATACGCTGCCTTCAGAAGTCCCAAAAGAAAAGACCATTGCTCAGATAGCAACAGCATTTAATGAAATTGGTAAATATGCAGGCGACTACGGTCAGATCGTTAGAGTGGAAGTTCATGGTCATTTGACGCAGGAACTTCCAAATATGAAAGCAATTTTTGATCAAGTAACTGACCCCAATGTGAAAATCTGCTGGAATTGCAACCCAGAGGATTTATTAGAACCTGGACTTGAGGCGAATTTCAACTCAGTTAAAAAATGGTTTGGAGATACGGTTCACGTGCGCGAATTCAACGAAGGGGATTATCCTTATCCAGAATTATTCAAACTTTTTGCAAAAATGAATTATGAAGGTTGGATTTTAATGGAGGCTAGAACAGAGCCTGCGGATAGAATTTTAGCTTTAAGAGAACAACTTTCCTTGTTTAATTCCTTAAAGGCAACCGCCTTAGGAATAGTTTAACTTTTAATAAATTGATCATAGTATTATCAACAATAAATCCATGCACTTTAACCTAACTAAAAAGTTTGTCCTTGGCATTACTAGCCTATCTTTCATGGTAGCTTGCAGTTCAGGATCTACAAATTCAACTGAAAATTCAGAAGAAATGAAGAATCAATCCCCGAAACTTGAACTGATTCAAAATGAATCTGCCCAAAAAGTAGATGTCTTAGTTGACGGGGAGCTATTTACTTCTTTTATCTATCCTGATACTTTAGACAAACCTGTTTTGTTTCCAATAAATACTTCTCAGGGAACGACGGTAACAAGAGGATGGCCACTCACTCCAAGACCAGGAGAACGATTTGATCATCCGCATCATATAGGACTTTGGTTTAATTATGGGGATGTCAATGGGTTGGATTTTTGGAATAATTCCTATGCTATCCCAGCAGATAAAAAATCGAATTATGGACATATAGTCTTGAGTAGTATAAATTCGATATCTAGCTCAGGATCTACAGGTCAATTGGAGGTAACCCAGGAATGGAAAAATGAGTCGGGAGAAACTTTATTGGAAGAGAAAACGACGTTTATTTTTTCGGCTGATGGTTCAGATCGTTCCATTGCAAGAATTTCTACTTTAACTGCTGTAAATGGTCCCGTAACATTTACGGATAATAAAGAGGGAATGATTGCATTAAGAGTTTCCAGAGAGCTAGAACATCCATCTACCAAGCCAGAATTGTTTACAGATGCTTCAGGAAAAATTACTGATGTGCCAACAATGAATAATGAAGGAATTACAGGAATGTATACCAGTAGCAATGGAAGTAAAGGAGATGATGTTTGGGGAACTCGTGGAGATTGGGTTGAATTAGCAGGAGAAATAGGAGAGGAGTCCATTTCTGTCATTATATATGACCATCCGGGAAATGTTGGTTATCCCACATACTGGCACGCTAGAGGTTATGGTTTATTTGCAGCAAACCCTTTGGGTCAAAAAGCTATGAGTGAAGGTAAAGAAGAACTTAATTATAAGTTGGAAAATGGGGAATCAATGACATTTAGATTTAAGGTAGATGTTATTTCTGGAAAGAAACTCAGCCCAACGGAAATCAATCAGATGTATGAAAGTTGGAAGTCCAACTAAATAATTCAATAACAATTATTTTTACTAAAGCACAGCCTCAGGTTAGTGCTTTTATTAATTTATAGCTATGAATCAATTTAAGGACTGGACATTAATAATATTCAATATTTTATTTCATCGAATTTTGAAAGTCTTAACCATATTTTAAATTACTTTGATAAGATTATCCCAAATAGCCAAAATCAATGGAAATAAAGTCATTATTGTTTTGACTTAATCCTTTTTGTTTCAGAATTAAACCTAGCCTATGTCTATTAAAGTTGCCGTCAGGCATTTCACCAGATACGATTACGAACGTAATATTGCTTTAGGCCCACAAGTTATTCGGCTTCGACCTGCTCCACATTCAAGAACTTTTATAAAAGGGTATTCTTTAAATGTGAGGCCAGAAAATCATTTTATTAATTGGCAGCAAGATCCTTTTGGGAATTATTTAGCTCGAATAGTTTTTCCAGAAAAAGTCAAGTTTTTTGAGATCGATGTAGAAGTAATAGCCGACATGGTGGTAATTAACCCCTTCGATTTTTTCGTTGAAGATTATGCCCACGAGTTCCCCTTTAAATATGAGGAAGGTTTATTTGGTCAACTAGTTCCCTATCTGGAGAAAAAGGAAGACGGGCCTTTATTGATGGATCTTGTAAAGAGAGCAAAAGCTTTGCTTAAAAAAGATATGATCACTGTTGATTATTTGGTAGCAATCAACCAATTAATTCACCAAGAATTGAAATACCATGTCAGAATGGAACCAGGAGTTCAATCTGGTGAAGAAACCCTTACTCTAGGATCTGGATCATGTCGGGATTTTGCTTGGCTAATGGTAGTTGTCCTGAGGCATCTTGGTTTGGCTTCAAGATTTGCCTCTGGTTATTTAATTCAGTTGAAATCTGACGAAAAATCATTAGATGGCCCATCAGGCCCAGAGGAGGATTTTACAGATTTACATGCTTGGACAGAAGTCTTTATTCCTGGTGCCGGTTGGATTGGTTTAGACTCTACATCCGGTTTATTTGCTGGAGAAGGCCATATTCCACTAGCTTGTACTCCAAGCCCACAGGACGCAGCTCCAATTTCAGGGATGGCAGAACCTGCAGAGACTACTTTTCACTTTGTCAATGAAGTGACCAGAATTGAAGAAACCCCGAGAGTTACCAAGCCTTATTCCGATGAAGTCTGGGAAAAGATTCAAAAAGTTGGAGATAAAGTTGACGAAGATTTAGCGGCAAATGATGTGAGATTGACTATGGGAGGAGAGCCTACTTTTGTTTCAATTGATAATCAAGATGCACCAGAATGGAATACAGATGCTGATGGAGAGCATAAAAGAAAGCTTTCCAACATCTTATTTCACAAGCTTAAAGATCAATTTGGTCGGGGAGCCCTGATGCAATATGGCCAAGGGAAATGGTATCCTGGTGAACCGCTACCTAGGTGGAAATTGGCTTGTTTTTGGAGAAAAGATGGTCAGGCAATCTGGCATGATGATTCTCTGATGGCTGACTTATCAAAAGATTATAAACTGAATAGTCGCCATGGAAAAAGCTTTATTAATAATTTAGTGAAGCAGCTAAATGTCGATAAGGATAATATCTTACCGCTCTATGAAGATCCTTTTTATTTTATTTGGCAGGAGGGAAGAGTTCCAGTTAATATCAATCCCAAAAAATTCAATTTAAAATCTTCATTAGAAAGGCAAAAATTAGCTGAACTCTTAAATAAAGGTCTTGGAAAGCCAGTAGGTTTTTCTGTTCCATTGGAATGGGAGTTTAAAGAGGAAAGATGGCAAAGTTGTAAATGGAAGTTTAGAAGAGATGATTTGTATTTAGTTCCAGGGAATTCACCTGCAGGCCTAAGGCTTCCGCTTGATTCCATAGAACACACAGATCCGAAAGAAGAGCTGGTTATTCCAGAAAATGATTTGTTCTCCCCGGTTAAAAAATTGCCAAAATCTTTAAAAAGGCAAAGAGCTAAAAAGTCTCCAATCAATTCCAAGAGGATCTTTAAAACTACCTTAGTTGTAGAAGTCAGAGAAGGAAAGCTTTTCGTTTTCTTTCCACCTACCACACACCTGGATCATTATCTTGATTTGGTGAGCGCAGTAGAAAGAACTGCCAAAAAATTAAAAATGCCTATTCTAATAGAAGGTTATGATCCACCTTCTGATACAAGAATTGAAAAAATGATGATTACTCCAGATCCTGGAGTTATTGAAGTAAATATTCAGCCTGCCAAAACTTGGAAGGAAGTATTAAATAATTATGGGATTTTGTATGAGAAAGCACGTGAATCGCGTCTAATCAGTGAAAAATTTAATGTAGATGGGAAACATACAGGAACCGGAGGGGGGAATCATATTACACTGGGAGGAACCACACCAGAAAATAGTCCTTTACTCAGACGTCCTGATGTACTTCGTAGTTTTATAACCTATTGGCAACATCATCCAGCATTATCCTATTTATTTTCAACACAATTTATCGGGCCGACAAGTCAAGCTCCTAGAGTTGATGAGGGAAGAGACGATATGCTTTATGAGCTGGAGTTAGCCTTTCAACAAGTACCGAACGGAAAGGAAAATGAGATTCCATTTTGGATGGTTGATAGGATCTTCAGAAATCTTTTAGTGGATATTACAGGAAATACACATCGTGCCGAATTTTGCATTGATAAGTTGTATTCACCTGATTCAAGTAGCGGGAGGCTAGGAATTCTGGAATTCAGAGGTTTTGATATGCCGCCTCACTACAAGATGAGCATGGTTCAATTGCTTTTGATCAGAGCTTTGATGAGTTGGTTTTGGAAAGAACCTTATAATCATAAATTGGTGAGGTGGGGCACCTCTCTTCATGATAAATTCTTACTTCCACATTATTGCCAAAAAGATATGACCGAAGTGGTGAATGATCTCAAAAGAGCTGGGTATGATTTTGATATATCTTGGTTTGATCCATTCTTCAGTTTTAGATTTCCATTTATCGGAGAACTGCAATCCGATGAAATTCATATTGAGTTAAAAATGGCCATAGAGCCTTGGCATGTATTAGGGGAGGAAATTTCAAGTTCAGGTACTGCTCGCTATGTGGATTCTTCGCTTGAAAGATTGCAAGTAAAAATTTCAGGGTTGACCGATTCAAGATATTATCTACTTTGCAATGGCTTTAAAATACCACTTAAAAACACAGGTGTTCAGGGAGAATATGTCGCTGGTATCCGATACAGAGCTTGGCAGCCTTTTTCTGCATTGCATCCTACCATAGGAATAGATACTCCTTTAGTGATTGATTTATATGATTCCTGGACCAAAAAGTCTGTTGCTGCTTGTCAATACCACGTTGTGCATCCAGGAGGAAGAAGTTATGATACTTTCCCAATCAATAGCAATGAAGCTGAAGCCAGAAGAATTTCAAGGTTTTTCGACTTCGGGCATACAATTACCACAGAGAATCCTGTTAATTTGACTGTCAAAGACGACCAGAATACGGGAAGATATATTACCAAGGTAGAAAGTAAGGCATATTATGATGTGGAAACGGAAATTGTAAACCCTGAATTTCCTTATACAATGGATCTTCGACGCTACAAGAAAAAAGGATTTTAATAGAAAGAATGGGAATTAGTTCAATTGGGACAAATGATTGAATCATATCTTACAGAAAAGATGTTCAACAATGCGCCATTTCTAGATGAAATGGCAACCGATCAAGGTAGAATCCAACCTCATTGGGAAAGAATAGCTAAATACTATGAGCAAATAGGATCGGAGAAAATGAGGCAATTTCAGGAAGAAGTTAGCCGTCAACTCCGTGAAAATGGTGTAACATACAATGTTTATGGTGATCCCGATGGGATGAATCGTCCATGGATATTGGATCCAGTACCATTGATTTTTGACTCTCAGGAATGGGAAGGAATAGAAAAAGGCTTAGTTCAAAGGACTGAGCTTTTAAACCTGATTTTGAATGACTTATATGGCCCACAGAATTTGATAAAAGAGGGGTTATTGCCTTTTGAATTAATTTATAATCACAGAGGCTTTCTTAGGCAGGCACAAGATATTAAGTTGGATGGGGATCAGCAATTAATCCAATATTCCTCAGATTTAGCGAGAGGCCCAAATGGAAAGATGTGGGTCTTACATGATCGAACCGACGCACCTTCTGGTTCGGGATATACTTTTGAAAATAGGGCTGCTATGACTCGTGTTTTCCCGGAGTTGATTCGGGAAAATCATGTTCGGAAAATCACTTCTTACTATCAGACTTTTAAGAACACTCTCTCAAGCCTGACTAATAATAAAGAAAATCCCAGAGTAGTATTACTTTCTCCAGGTCCCACAAATGAGACATTTTTTGAGCATGCCTATATATCTTCATTTATGGGTTTTACCCTTGCTTTTGGAGAAGATCTGACTGTTAGTGGAGGGTATGTTTGGTTAAAAACCATTAAAGGTCTTGAAAAGGTGGACGTCATTATTCGAAGGGTAGATGATGTCTTTTGTGATCCTCTTGAATTCAGAAGTGATTCTCACTTAGGCGTAGTTGGGTTAATGGAAGCTGTAAAACAGAAAAAAGTTTTGGTTATCAATCCTTTAGGCTGCAGAATTCTTGAAAATCCAGGCTTAATGGCATTTTTGCCCAAAATCTCAAGACAATTACTAGGTGAAGAGCTGAAATTACCTTCTGTAGCAACTTGGTGGTGCGGTCAGCCAAAGGAATTAACTTATGTCTTTGATAATATCGAATCACTGGTCATTCGAAATATTTATAGAGGTCCCAATCATAAATCTATTGTTGGAGGTAATTTATCAAAAGAGAAAATTAAAAATCTAAAAAAAGAAATCCAGCGTAACCCATTTATGTATGTTGGCCAGGAAATGGTAGATTTTTCGACTTCACCATCTTGGATAAATAATAAACTCGAAGCGAGAAATGCTGTTTTTAGAAGCTATGTAGTAGCAGATTCAGAGCATCATAGTTATAAAGTAATGCCAGGAGGGCTAGCAAGAAGTTCTCCGGAAAAAGGAGCTTTCTTAGTATCTAATCAATCAGGAGGAATAAGTAAGGACACCTGGGTTTTAGGAAAATCAAAGGAGGTAGTTTCTTCTTTTACCAAACCTGTAAAAGCTCAACCTTTAGTCAGGAATGTATTACCTAGTCGTACCGGTGAAAGGTTGTTTTGGCTAGGAAGATACCTGGAAAGATCTGCATATGCAGTTCGTTTGATGCGGATGACACTTCTTTCTTATAATGAGGCTGATGAAGACATTCACGTCCATGAGTCTCCGGTTTTAAGTTCCTTGTTGAAAACGCTTACCAAAATGACAGGAACTTTACCTGGCTTTATGGAAAAGGCACATTTGATGAACCCTGAGCCCGAATTATTAGACTTGGTTCATAATGTGGAAAAGCCAGGAAGCATAGCGTATTCGATCCAATCATTTCTAACTAATGCTTTTGCAGTCAGGGATCGTTTAAGCTTGGATACCTGGAGGATTTTAGATAGTATCTCTGAAGAATTGACAAAAATGCGTCAATCCAATACATCCTTGACAAAGGCTTACCATAGTCTTGATAATATGGTTGTAAAATTAATGGCATTCTATGGTTTGAATATAGATAATATGACCAGGGAGCCTACTTGGCATTTATTGAATATTGGTAGGTTTATTGAATCTGCAGCCAACAACTGTACGATTTTAAGAGGGATGTTAAGTCAATCTTTTGACTTAGAATCCAATAAGGAGCTGATGGAGGATACTTTGAGGTGTAACGAAAGTTTGGTTACATACAGATATCGATATAGATCTAATTTAGAAATGCATGGAGTCCTTAGTTTATTAATTCTTCATGAAGACAACCCAAGATCTTTGATTTTCCAACTATTGGAAATAGATCATCATCTGAAATCGTTGCCATTGAAAGATGATCATGAAATGTTTGGCTTCGAACGAAAAAAGCTATTAGAAGCAATTACAAAAATAAGACTTTGTGATATCGACCAACTTTCAATATCAAATCCAATTACACACGAATTTGATAACCTTACATCTTTGTTAGATCAAATAATTGAGCTTTTGCATGATACTTCCGATTTGATTTATGAAAAATACTTTAGTCACACCGGTTCGGGGTATAGCATGATACAAACTTCAGTAATTCCCGAAATATGAAATATCAGGTTATTCATATCACAGATTATATCTATAAATTCCCAGCTACTCTTTGTCATAATTTGATGTTTCAGATTCCGCAGGATTCTGAATTTCAATATGTTGAGAAGTACGTTTGTGAAATAACTCCAAAACCAAGTTCAGAAGTAGAAAGAGTCGATTTCTTTGGAAATAGGTATTTGTATTTTGCGGTGGAAAGATCCCATAAAAAGTTAACAGTAACTTCTCAAAGTATCTTGGAACTTCATTCTCCCTCTTGGATAAAAGTGAACCCAAAATTGACTAAACCCTGGGAGCAGGTGGTTAGTTGGTTGCATTCCACCAATGCTCCAAATGAAATACGTCAATACTACTTGGAATCAAAACATGTGACGTTCATTGAAGGCATAAGGGAATATGCATTAAAATCTTTTACTCCTGGGCGTCCTATTATGGAAGCTATGGAAGATTTGAATAGTAGAATATTCAAGGATTTTGCATTTACACCCGGTTTTACAGATATCAGTACCCCTTTGGAAAAAGTTTTTGATCACAAAAAAGGGGTTTGTCAAGACTTTGCACATTTCTCTTTAGCTTGTCTGAGAATTCTGGGATTAGCAGCTAGATACGTCAGTGGTTATATTGAGACTTTACCTCCTCCAGGAAAGCCAAAATTAATAGGATCTGATGCTTCCCACGCTTGGATTGCTATTTATATACCTGACCATGGTTGGGTAGAATTTGATGCAACTAATAATCTATTAGTAAATAATAAACATCTAAGAGTAGCGGTAGGTCGGGATTTTGCAGACGTTACTCCCCTAAAAGGAATCGTTTATAGCGGAAGTGAGCAAGAGATGAAAGTAAGTGTTGATGTGACCAAATTGGAAGAGGAAAGTGTTTTATAGCGACTCAATAATTATTGAATAGGATTTCTTTTCACTTTTCTTTGGTGCTAATTCAAGTATTCCTTCTTTGCTTTTAAAATCATGATCACTTTTTGAACTGTCTGCTATTCCAAGCCAAGGTTCAATACAAACAAATGGTGCTCCGGGCTTTGCCCATACGCCTAGATATTCAAAGTCTTCAAAATCCAAAGATAAGATTGGACCGTTTTTTATATGATTTAATGAAACTTTCTTTGATTTTAAGTTCTTGAAAATCAAAGCATCATGATCAAATATATTTTTATTCAGCCATAGTTTTGAGCTATTCTCAAGGATAGATTTTTGTTGATCACTGACCAAACCATTTTCATCTAATAACCAGGTGCCATCAGTTTCTTTAAAAGGAAATGACAAATAATAATCTTCGTAATTTTCTCCTGGATGAAGAGGACAATTAAATCCCGGGTGTCCTCCAAGGGAATAATACATAGTTTGATCCCCAAGGTTTTCAACGATATGTTCAACTTTTATGCAATTGTCAATCAAACTATAAATCACATCAAATTGAAATTGAAAAGGATACTTTTCAAAAGTCTCTTTGTCCCAAGAAAAGCGAAACTGTAAAGTGTTTTCAGTGGAATGGATCAGTTGAACTTTATCTGAATTTCTGACTAGACCATGTTTAGGTATAAAATATTTTTTGCCATTTATTAATGTATATCCGTCTTTCAGTAAACCAATAATTGGAAATAAGACTGGAGCATGACTCCCCCAAATAGAAGGATCTGCTTGCCAAATATATTCTAATCCCGATTTTTTTGATTTAATAGAGCAAAGTTCTATTCCTAATTTTGTAATTTCAATACTTAAGGAATCGGATAGGAGAGAATAAGTCATGTTCAAATATAATTTTTAGCTAGATTTTTCATCGTAGAAACTCTTTTACATATTAGAAAAATTTACTTTAAATCTAGATTAAATTTCTCCTTTTGGTTTATAGCTGGCATGGCTTATGAACTAATGTATATGAAGTAACCTTAAAAGAGTGAGTGTTCAATTTTCTACCTTTTTATTTTTACTTGTACTAAAATAAAGAGGTAAAGATTTCAACAGAATGAGGTCTTTTTCAACAGTTAAGCATTTATTGAGTTAGAACATTGAGCCAGCTATTTAATCGGAATATTAAAATCAACTATAATTAAAAATTTATTTTATGATGGGAAAAAGAAATTTTAGAGCATTACTTTTAGCGGCTACAGCTTCTGTAATACTCTTTTCTTGCGAGGAAAAAGAAGAAAGTCCACAATTTACGCAGAGTGAAATTAGTGTATTTGCCACGGTTGACTTTAGTTTTAACAATCCAGATCCAAATGCAAGAACCACTGATTTGATTGTAAATAACTTTGCTGTAAAAGATGTAAAGCTTTCAATAGATAATGTTAAACTCATACTAAGGGGAACCAACGAAGGAAGTAAAAAGCCTAGTATTGTCCAAATAAGAGAGAAAGACCCTCAAATCTTGAATTTAGTTGAAGATGGAGAAGCTCTGATGGCTCCTATAGGGACTGTAATGGCTTATGATGGAATATATGGAAAATTAGATTTTAACTTAGTTCAAGCCAAGGATATACCTGAAGATGATGAAATGTTTGGTTTATCCGTGATTGCCAAAGTTGAATGGTCTGGTATTCCCGCTATCTTCTATTTAGACCTTGAGGATCAGGTTAGTCTAATGTTTAATAAAGGAATTGAGGTAGATGGAGCTCAAGATTTTATCCTGACGATGTATGTGGATAGATTTTTTGATGGACTTACTCCGGATATGGTAAAAAATGGAAATGGTGATGGAGTGATTGAAGTTGGACCAAATAATCTAGATGGAAATCAAGCTCTATATGAAGCTGTTTCAGCAAATATTGCATCTTCATTAGACTTTAGAAACGGAAGCTTTAAAGAATAATGTGAAAAATTAGATTGTTAAAACCATTCCAAGAATTGCATCAGGCGAAATCAAAAAAATAGATTTCCCTGATGCTTTTTTATGGTAATATGTTTAGATCAATGTCAGGCGTAATTCCTGTTGAAGGGCGTTGATGCATACTATTTAATACTGAAGATGTGTCAAAAAAACCTCCATTTTGTAAATAGAATTTTTCCTCTGAAGATCCTCCAGCATAATCTTTCCGATAGCTACGATTGGCAATATCATCACCTGTAAACCTAGCTTCTGTTAATTCTACCCAATTTCCACTGGATGTTCTAGCCCATTGGTTTTGGTAATATACAAGTCGTCCAATGTTACCAAATGAAGGATTGAAATTTTCTAAAAAGGAGTGAGGTCTTTTGTACCACGTATTTGTTTTAGGTCTTAAAAAACTGGCAATGAGAATCCAATCTTCAACCTCCGGATCAAAAAAGTAGGCAGTATAAATTGTATTTCCATTTCCATCCGGTTCTACAGAGTTTAGAAATTTATATGTCTGACCTGCATTCCAAAAATATTTCAAATAACTCTGCCCTCCAGAACCCTCATTTCCGAACTCTCCAGTATAAACATTATCACCCTTTTTCAGAAGAATGATTTTTTCCTCGTCTGGAATTTCACCGGGATTATCTGTTTTAAACGGACTCCAAACAGAAAACAAAATCCTTCTTTCTGTTTCTGAATTTACCTGTATTCCAAAATATCCCTCTCCAAATCCGTTGGCCATAAAATAAGACCCAATTGGATCTTGCCCTTCAGGAATTGTCATTTCATTGTAAAACCATTTAAAATTTTGATTCTCAGGCAAAGAATAACTTAAATGAACCGATGGACCTCTACGACCCCAATAGAATCTGTTGTCGACATTATCTTTCACAAAGTCTAAATCAAGATCACCTTCATATGAAATGACCAAATTAGCAATCTTCGCAAAATCACTCCCCGTTTTTTGAATACCCTTAAGTTTTATTTCATTGTAACCGACTTTAAGATTCATTTCTCCAACTTCTACAATGGTGGATTCGGAAGCTTTTAGAGTTAAAAATTCGGGTTGATTTAATTCAATTGAAATCTGGGATTCAGCATCTTGTGATAAAAAGTCTAGAGAAATTAATACGTCCTTTGCTGTTCCTGATTTTATGTAAACACTAAATTCACTGCTGGAATTTGACCACGACATAATCCCATCTTCACCAATTTTTTCCTTAAAATCACCTTTAGTCTGAAAAGTATTTCCGCCAAGAGGAATACTTATTGATTTGGCGTACTTATCTCTAGGTTTTTCGATTGTGGCTGAACAAGACAAGGAAAATCCGATTGTAAAAATTAAGATTAATAGATATGGAAGTTTCATTTATTTTGGGAATTCCACTAAAGATAAAAATCAATTCTAAAGACAATCTTAGAAATTCCGGGAAATTAGTTTCTTTCAACCGAAAAATAATAAGCCTTATCATAATCGAGAATACAAAGAATAAGGTTAACCAAAGCCAGTTTTGAGGATAAAATCTTTTCTTGGTCGATGTAATCCAGTTACTGCCAAAGCGAAAATCTTTTGAATCTCAGAAAAATCTTCATTAGATCAGAAATTAAGTCCAGTACTGATCTCATAGTGATTTGCTTATTTACCAGCAGAAATTCCTTTTTGGTAAAAAAGTAGTTTTTACTGAATTCCTATTCATCAAGCGCTCTAAAGCAATTTACTAATCAGGTAGCAGTTCCAATCTTTCCTTTTGCAAGAGTAATTATTCAATCAAAATTAGAATAAAACATTGCATTCAAATCTCCAAAACTTAAAGTTCCTTATCGTGAGCTTTACCATTCATCAAAATCCTGGTTCTTTATTGTTCCTCTATTAAATAAGTTTCTTTCGCTTTGGGAAGTATTGTATTACATTTAGTTACTAAGCTTTTCATGCAAAATGAAACCATAAACTGATCAAGTAATATCAATTTTAAATACTCATGAATAAAATCTACCCTCTAATCCTATTTTTCATTACTATTTCAGTTTTTTCCGGTTGCAGAACAAATGAGTATGGGTTTACCAAAAAAGATATCAAAAGCAGTCAAAAGTTGACTGGGTTAAATTTTGGAAAATCTGAAATAGAAACAATGTATAGTTACTTGGGAAGAAATAGGGCGGGATATGATAGCTTAAGAAAGTTTCATACTCCCAATGAAACTTTCCCGGCCATGATGTTTGATCCACATCCTTTTGGTTTTGTATTTCCTGAAAAAGGAGAGAATCCTGAATTTTTCATTCCAGATGGAATAGAATTACCTGAAAACCTTCAAGAAATAGCTTTTTATAGCATTCCCAAATTAGCTTCCTTGATTAAGTATAAAAAAATCAGTTCTGAAAATCTGACAAAGTTTTTCATAGAAAGAATTAAAAAGTACGATGGACAATTAGAATCGGTCATTACATTGACGGAAGATTTGGCTTTAAACCAGGCAAGAAGAGCTGATTTGGAAATAGCTGAAGGTAATTACAAAGGTATTCTTCATGGGATTCCTTATGGGGTAAAAGATTTGATGGCCGTGGAAGGTTATCCCACAACTTGGGGTGCAGCACCATATCAAAATCAAGTGATTGATTATACGGCTACAGTGGTTAAGAAGCTTGAGGATCAAGGTGCAGTATTAGTTGCAAAATTGGTCTCAGGATCTCTCGCAAGGGGAGATGTCTGGTTTGCAGGGAAAACGAAAAATCCATGGGACTTAACGCAGGGTGCAAGCGGATCATCGGCTGGTTCGGGTTCGGCTACCTCTGCTGGCTTGGTTCCTTTTGCTTTAGGCACCGAAACTTTAGGGTCGATCACTTCGCCGGCTACTAGGAATGGGGTCACAGGACTTCGCCCAACCTATGGTCGAGTAAGTAGATATGGAGTGATGAGTTTAAGTTGGTCTATGGACAAAATTGGACCACTGGCTAGAAATGCTGAAGATTGTGAAATTATCTTTCAGGCTATTATGGGCAAAGATTTAAATGATCCGAGCACTAATGAGGTTCCTTTTAATCATGTTTCAAAAAGTCCGAAGCAATTAAAAGTTGGTTTACTAAAAAGTGATTTGGATTCTGATTCAACCATCACAGGTGATAATCTCAGAGCTTCCTTAGATATTTTTAAAGAAATGGGTGTTGAACCGGATTCAATATCTTTGCCAAATCATTTTCCTTTCTCAAGCTTTGATATTATTTTAAGATCTGAAGCAGGAGCTTTTTTTGATGATTTGGTTCGTTCAGGGAATGTAGATATGATGGTTGAACAGGATGGGGGATCCAGAGCAAACTCTCTCCGACAGTCTCGATTTATCCCTGCGGTTGAATATCTTCAAGCAAATAGACAGCGTAGGCAACTAATCGAAGAAGTGAATAAACTGTTTAAAGATTATGATGTAATAATTGCTCCTAGTTATAGAAGCAGACAATTGTTAATAACAAATTTGACAGGACATCCCGTAATAAGTGTTCCTAATGGTTTTGATGAAAAAGATCGGCCAACTAGTTTTACTTTAATTGGAAATCTTTATGATGAAGGCAGTATATTATCATTAGCCAGAGCTTTTCAAGACGCAACCGATTTTGACGAACAACATCCTCCGAAATTTGTTGACTAAGAGTAATTTCACATAAATATTTAAGATAACTAAATGTCACAGAAAGAATACTCCAAGAGGCATTTAAAGACCTCACTTCGATTAAAAGAACATTTGAATCTTATTCTTTATCAGGATCTTCAAAAATTCTATGATTCAATAATTTATTTGAGAATTCGATGTTCTTATTCCTATCCAATCGCTCAAGGAATTGAAAATATTACTGTTCCTATTTTAATCCTTCCCAATCTTGAAATAGATTATTCTCAAGATAATAATGTTCGAATTATAGATGAAACCATAGAAAAAGTGATTATTGAAATTAAGGAATGGTTTAAGTCTAATCACATCTTGAGCAGAGACGGTTCCTTGGAATTTGAGATTACTTACTTTACAAGCCAATCAAAAATAATTGACAATCCTACTAAGTTGAGTATTCAAATTCAACAAATTTCTGATTTAGCAAAATCCTCTAATTAGTTTTTTTCTGATTAATCTTTCGAAAGCATTCAATATATTGAGTTCAACCAAGGAATTCTAAATCAGTTTAGTAAATGAAAAGCAAAATCATCAATAATGGGGAGTTGGATAAATTATACCCTATTAAGATGCAGATGCTTTCAAATACACATTGGACACCAGTGGAAATAGCGAGAAAGGCTATATTTTTTTTATCAGAAGGGGAAAGGAAATCTGTATTAGACTTAGGTTCTGGATCCGGTAAATTCTGTAATGCTGCAGCTACATTTTCAAATGCAGAAATAGTTGGCGTGGAACAAAGAGAGAATTTGGTGCATCTATCAAGGAAAATTGCTAAAAGTCTTCAATTGGAAAATGTAAAATTTATTCATGCCGATTTGATAGACCTGAATTTTAAGAATTATGATTCATTTTATTTTTTTAATCCTTTTGAAGAATTAATCAATTCAAAAGATAGCCTTGATAAATCGCAGATTTTAGATGAAAATAAACGTGATTTATACATTCAACTTATCAAGCAAAAATTTAAGGAATTGGGTTTTGGAACTCGAATTGTTACTTATTGTGGTGAAAGTGAGGAAATCCCAGAGAACTTCAGATTAATAAAATCTGAGAATAAAGGGAAATTGAGATTTTGGGAAAAAATTTAAGATGTCATTTTAGAGTTCAAATCTCAAAGTCAATGCACTAGTCATTTTCTAAACTTTTGAAAAAAATAATAATAATATTCTGTTTGTAGTTTTCTTTTTTAAAACTTTTCTCATTTAATAATTGTAATAAATCGTATGAGAATCTTTTTCCTGATAATAGTTTCTTTTTCGCTTTTTAAAAATGAAGCAATAGGTCAAGAGGTGATTTATGATTTATCTTCAAACGGAGAATTCTTCACTGCCAGTGAGTATCAATACCTAGAGGTAATTGATCAACGAAAGAATCGATCTAAAATCGGCGAGATGTTTGATTTCCAAGGGAGGAAGCAGACAGTCAAATTAAAGGGTTCAACAGAAAAGAATATCCTTGAACTTTTTCAGGATAAAGTAAAAACAAACTCGAATACATTACATCGGATTCAAGTCCACGTGAATGAGTTGGAATTAAATGAGCGTTTTAATACCGCTACCAAACTCTATGAAGGAGGGGTTCAAATGAAGTTGAGTTATTATTTGATCGGTAGAGCTGATCCAATTCCTTTGGTAGACTATTCAGGTTCTTTAAATTATAGGAGAACAGCCAATCGAAGTGATCAGGTCAGATATGTTGTGAATGGGATTTTCCATAAATCTCTTGAGTTTTTTGATTCCTGGGTAAAAGCTCAAAATCTTGGAAATCCCAGTCTAGCGAGATCAGTCCGCCTGCAAATCACAGATATTAAGAGAAAGAGCACAAGTGATACAGTATTCTATGATTCCGAAAGACCTTTGAATTGGGGAGATTTTAAAGATACCCCACAAGTTACCAGTAAATTCAATGCAACTATTTTTGCGAGCTTTTCAATGGCGGGTACTTCAGTAATGGACAATGGTACGATAGTCCAAGGTCTGGATTTCAAAGTCTATATGCTCCCAAAACAATCTTGGGTAAAACATGCCAGTGATTATGGAATTGTACATGAACAACTGCACTTTGATGCGGTAAGGATTGCAGTAGATCGATTGATTTATAGGTTACAAAACATAGAGCTTGATCCCGAATTTTTTCAAGCTACTTTAAATGAAGAATATCTTGATGCCTTAAGAGAACTTTCCAAAATTCAAGAACTTTATGATGGACAGACTCAGCACGGATTGAATAAAACCCAACAGGCCCAATGGGAAATTAGGATTAAAAATGCTCTTTCCGGCGATTGGGAAGATCTTGAGAAGGTTCTTGATAATAGTAAATAGACATTTGTTCAAAAAGAACGGATACTTTCTATTGAGTAAAGAATTTAATAACTTCTTAATTTCAATAAGAAATTGACTTAACAATACTCATGTCAAATTTCAGAAATCTTTTAACCTTAAACATCAATACAAAAAATGAAATACAATTTTATAGGAAATTCAGGATTATTGGTTTCTGAACTTTGTTTTGGAACCATGACTTTTGGAGGGCAAAATGCTGGAATGTGGGATAATATTGGAAAGCTACAGCAAAAGGAAGTGAACGAAATGCTTTCTGCAGTAGTAGAATCCGGAATCAACTTTATAGACACAGCAAATGTATATTCATACGGTCAATCAGAACAATTATTGGGACAAGGTTTAATAGACCTTAAAGTGAATAGGGATGAAATAATCATTGCTACCAAGGTTTTGGCAAGAATGAATGAAAAGCCAAATAGTACCGGTCTTTCCCGTTATCATATTTTCAATTCAGTAGAGGCCAGCTTAAAAAGACTTCAATTAGACTATGTTGATATCTTGTATGTCCATGGAGTGGATCCAGCCACCTCATTAGAAGAGACTGTTCGGGCATTAAATGATATCGTTGAATCTGGAAAAGTGCGATATATCTCCATTTGTAATTGGCCTGCCTGGATGGTAGCAAAAGCACAAGCAATCGCTCATTTTAAGGGATATCATAAGTTTATCGGTCTGCAGTATTACTATGCAGCTGTCAGTAGAGATATTGAACATGAACTGGTTCCGATGGCGCAAGACCATAACTTGGCTATCTTCCCTTGGAGCCCATTGGCAGGAGGATTTCTTACCGGAAAATTTACCAGGGAAGGGGCAGACTCAGGTTCTAGGAGAGCAAATTTTGATTTTCCTCCAATTGATAAAGAGAAGGCTTATGACTTAGTAGATGTAATGGGTGAAATAGCCAAATACCATAAGGTAACAGTAGCTCAAATAGCATTGGCTTGGGTAAGACAGCAACCTGGAATAACCAGTACGATTATTGGGGCAAAAACCTTAGAACAATTGCATGACAATATTGCTTCAACTGAAGTTGAATTGACTACAGATGATTTAGCAAAAATTGATAAGGCAAGTCCACTACCCATGCAGTATCCAGGTTGGATGGTGGAAAGACAGTCTGCATATAGAAAATAATTCCTATTTCAACTGAAGTAATAAACAGCTGGTTTTTTAAATAGAACCAGTTTTTTTGTTTTGGAACCTTAATAAAGATTTAATGTCTAAGTCATTTTTTTAGACCTGATTTTAATTTGCAAATCGAATTGTTTATAAAAGTCTCTTTAAATCTCTCTTTCTAAAGGCCTACTTAAACAGGTCGGTCCGCCACAACCTTTTTGACTGATTTCTTGCCCCTCATATTCGATCACTTCACATCCTACTACCTTAAGACGAGCCACACTTATAGGATTTCCTTTAACAATCATACATTTTCTTGGTGCTAAAGCCAACACGTTGCATCCCATCGAATTAAATTCTTCATCAGGGCATTCCACCAAAGTGAAACCTCTATTTATTAATTCATTTCTAAAATAAATTGGCATCAAAGGAGAATAAACTATCGCCAAATCTTTATCCAAAGGACTGATAATAGACATTAAATGAAAAACATCAGAAGGGCCTTTGTAATGTGGAAGTTCTACCTGAAGCACTTCAATTCCTCTGGGTTCTAAAAACTTTCGGAGCTGTTGGATTCCTTCCAAATTAGTTCGATAAGTATGTCCGACTGCTAAAGTTTTCTCATCTAGCCAACACATGTCTCCACCCTCGCAAGTTCCAGGTGCTTCAATTTTGCCGAGAACCTTTATACCTTTTTCTTTGCAATAACTTTCAATGGCTAAAGGTTCAGAGTTTCTTGCCGCTTTTCCCATATTGCATAGGATCAGACCAAAGTCAGTAGCAAGAGCAGCATCCCGACAATAGATGGAATCCAGGCTACTTTCTGAAGCAGGAAGGGAAAAAATCTGAGCTCCGATCGATTCAAAGTTGGAATTGAAGATAGAATATTCTTCAAGGGCCTTTTCAAAATGGACTGCGGATAAATAATTTAAACCCTTCCATTCTAAAGCGATTTTCTCCTGTGACTGAAAAGCTTCTCCAGCAGGTTTTAAGAGTACACTTTTCAAAAGGCCGTAATCTGAATGGCAAGTTTTCATTTTCGTTGTTTTTTATTGTAAAAATAAACGGGTGCTCCCAAAAGCATTCCACCCAATCCCCAAATTATTGCTTCTATTCCTGAACCAAAGAATACCCAGACACTGAATCCCAGTCCAAGTAAAGAGATGATTTTGCTTTTGAAGTTCCAAGAAAACCCCAGCCTTTCATGGAAAGAAAAATAAGTGTAAACCAAAGCGGCAGATAAATAGAAAAACAAAGAGGTAATCGTACTGAGTAAAACCATAAAAGAGTAAAGACTAGCAAAACCCTTTGTCATATTTAGAATCAATAAAATTGTCACAAAAACACTAGAAACTATAATCCCGGTGCTAGGTGAATTATTCTTGTTTTTGTAGGCTAAGATTTTAGGAAGTAAGCCATCCTTTGCCATTGATTGGGCAATTTGTCCCTGAATCAAAATCCAGCCATTAAGTGCTCCAAATGTGGAAATACATGCGCCAATTGCTACAAAGTAATTGGCATTTCCACCAAAGATCTTTGTTGCTGCATCACTCAAAGGAGCTAGACTTACAGCTACTTCTCCGGGAGGTAAAACCCCGAACAAAGAGATAGAACTGAACATATATAAAAAAACCACCAATCCAACTCCGATAAGTGTTCCTTTAGATATATTTTTTTCAGGGTTTTTGATGTTATCTGCAGGGATTGTAGCGGCTTCGATTCCCAAAAAAGCATAAAAGCAAAGAACAGAAGCGCCTAATACTGCCTGAGCAGATGAAGTTCCAGAGAGATTAAATGGACTAAAATGTTCTGGGTTGAAAAAGAAAATCCCTCCAATAGCCACTACTAACACAGGAATTACTTTCAAAGCCGTAGTAAGTACTTGTAGGTTACCACCAGTCCGTATTGAACGGCTATTAATAATAGTAAGTATCCAAATTACGAACAGGCTGATGAGAGGAGATAAATAATTTGATTGACTTATTTCCGGAAAGAAGACACTTAAATAACCTGTGAAAGTTAAGGCAATGGCGACATTGGTGCTCCATAGCGAAAGCCAAAATCCCCATGCTACGAAAAAGGCGGGGAAATCGCCAAAGGCTCTTTTGGTATAAGCATATGATCCTCCACTTTCAGGAATGACTTTACTAAGTCTACCCATGATATGTGCTAAAATCATTGCGCCAACTGCAGCGACAATCCAACCTAAAATACTAATTCCACCAAATTGTGCTAAAGCTGAAGGAAGGGTAAATATTCCCGAACCAATCATTCCTCCTGCTACCAATGAGATGACTGTAATCAGTCCAAGTTGTCTAGGGGAAGAAGTTTTATCCAAAAGAAAAATAAGGATTGAAGAGATTTAACTATTTTGCTATAGTTGAAAGTAAATAATATATGCCGAAATCGAGCAATTCTTAGGACAAAACATATTGGGAAGATTACAATCCAAGCGAGATTCCATCTGACCATTGAAAACCATATATAACCTGATGAAATCTTATACCATTGATCCTGATATTACAAAAGCAGAGACACTTCCTTCATCCTTTTATCGATCTCAGGAAGTTTTTGATGCACTAATCGACATGGTTTTTGCCAAGACTTGGCAATTTATCGGTGATAAAACCATGGTATCACTTTCACAGCAAGTCAAACCTTTTCCCTTTCTAGAGTTTGGCTTGGAAGAGCCTCTGTTACTTACAAATGAAGCGGATCAGATTTCCTGCATCTCCAATGTCTGCACGCATCGCGGGAATATCCTGTGTCATGATCCCTGTAAAACCAGGCAAATAACTTGTGCCTATCATGGTCGAAGATTTAATCTAAAAGGGGAGTTTCAACATATGCCTGAATTTAAAGAAGCTAAAGATTTCCCTAGAAAGGCTGATGATCTGCATCGCTTTCCATTGAAGATTTTTGGGCCATGGCTATTTACAGCTTTGGAAGATTCTTTAGACTTTCAATTGGTTCTGGATATAATGCAGCGAAAAGTAGGTTTTTTACCTTTGGAAGATTTCAAAGAGGATAAAAGTCGAAATAAAGACTATTTGGTGAATGCTCATTGGGCTCTTTACTGTGATAATTATCTGGAGGGCTTCCATATTCCTTTTGTTCATGAAAGTTTAAATGCCGTCTTGGATTACAAAAAATATGAAACTCAACTTTATCCTTTTTGTAATGTACAAGTTGGTCATGCAGCAGGAGGGGAGCATGTTTTTGATTTACCAGAAGGTCATGAAGATTATGGACAACAGATATCAGCTTATTACTTCTGGATCTTCCCAAATATGATGTTTAACTTTTATCCTTGGGGATGTTCTATCAATGTCGTTAAACCAATTTCTATCAATCGTACCAAAGTTAGCTTTATCTCCTATGTATTTGATGAATCCAAGCTAGACACTGGCGCAGGTGCTGCCATTGATAAAGTGGAAAGGGAAGATGAATTTGTGGTTGAAGGTGTTTTTAAAGGAATGTCTTCCAGGGTTTATAATACGGGACGATTTTCTCCTAAAATGGAACAGGGAGTTCATCAGTTTCAGGGATTACTGGCAGAGTTTTTAGGGAAAGAATAGAATTTTTAAAATCAATTGGTGAAAGGGATGAAGTTCTTTTTTGGAAGATTCCATCTTAAATAGCTAATAACTAAACTTTAACAACTTTTTATTTTTGAAAAACACCTCTTTAAGTGACTTTAAACACTGAAGTTGGAATAATCTTGTCCGACTTTTGATAAAAAAAGTGAAAGAGGCCATTATGTGTAAACTTGAAGAAAAGAACAAATCCTGTTGTGGAAGTTCTCATTTGGTTAATCAGTCGATCTTATTGAAAGAACATTGGGACAAAGCATATCTAAAGAGTCCTGAAAGTAAATTGGGTTGGTATGAAGAAGATTTCTCAAATTCATTTAGACTCCTTGACCAATGCGAGTTAAATTCATCAGACCCCGTTTTGTTAGTAGGTTCAGGAACTAGTCGACTACCGGACCATATGTTGAATAGAGGAATTTCTAAACTTTGGGTTTTGGACATCAGTGAAGTAGCAATTCAAGAAGTAAAACATAGGCTTGGAGAAAAACTCAATTATCGGGTAGGAGATATCTTGCAGCCAGAAACCATGGTAGATATTCCACAAGTTCAACTTTGGTTTGATAGGGCCGTTTTACATTTCTTTACAAAGAAAGAAGATCAGGATAAGTACTTTATTCAATTGAAAGAAAAAGTAAATATCGGAGGCTATGTGATTTTTGCTGAGTTTAGTCTTGATGGAGCGGAAAAGTGCTCAGGATTGCCAGTATTAAGATATAATCAAACAATGTATCAGGATTGCTTAGGTGATGAATTTAAATTATTGGATTCATTTGATCATACGTATTATATGCCCTCAGGAGATCCTAGACCTTATAATTATTCACTATATCAGCGTTTAGCTTAAAGAAAAGAAATCTATCTCTAAAGCAACCTTTAAATCAATATCTAAAAAAAAAAGCTATGACAACTGATGCCATAGCTTATTGAAAAGATTTATCTTTTAAAAAGTAGTTTCAATCTA
>NZ_JAHEBC010000233.1 GCF_024642405.1 Algoriphagus sp.
ATGGGAGGAAATCAAAAAAGTTACTTTCGAGTTTTCTTTTTCCTGAAGAATCAGCTTTTTCAAACGGATCTGGGAACTTGGATCTAAGTTTTCAAAAGGTTCATCCAAAAATACTACTTCTGGATTCCCCATCAATGCGGCAGCAATGCCCACTTTCTTGAGATTTCCTTTCGATAAATCCCGTATATATTTCTTTTTCCCAACAATCTCATCATTGAATAACTCATTGAATTTATCCAAATGAACACCTAAATCAGCTTCTGACATTCCATAGATTTTGCGCAGAGTCTGGAAATATTCGTCGGGTGTGAGGTAAGTCAATAACATATGCTCATCTAAAAAAGCTCCTGTTCGTCTTTTCCAATCTTCAGTTTTACTGACATCCTCTCCTTCTATCGTAACATTTCCTGTTGTCGCTCTTACCAAATCCAGCATAATTCTGAAAAGTGTAGTTTTACCAGCTCCATTGTTACCGACCAGTCCAAAACATTCCGATTTTGGAACATCCAAACTTGGAACATCCAGTACTACTGCTTCTTTGTATTGTTTTTTAAGATCTTTTACTTGAATCATAACTCTTGACGGAATGAAGATGAAATTTCGTATCTATTAGAAAGTACTCTATTGATATTGATTTGTGATAATTTTTTAAAAGCTAGAATCCCAACGATCCCTAAGGTGCCCAAAGCAGCTAATCCAGCATATTCATTGAATAATAAAGAAAATGGCAAATACACCAAATAAGGCGCCACCATCATGGGAATAATCATTAAAAATTGAGCAGCCCCTACTCCTTCGTAATTAAACATGGCACCTTTATTCAGGTCCATAGGCTTGGGCTTCCAAAGTGCCAAATAAATTATCAGATGGATCATAATCCCAGCATTAAATAGCCAAGTAGCTAAATGAATAAGTAGAAACTTCCATCCGAAATACACATATGGAACTGAAAAAAGGAAACAAAGGCAGGAAATTGAAATCAGTAATAAATATTTCCCTCTTACCAAGGCTTCAATTCCATCTTTTCTATTGATGAAAAAATCAAAATTTCCCGAATTCCAGCTCAAAAACAGCTGGCCATATTGAATCATAAATATTCCTGTAATAAAAACCCCAACGAAGATAAAGATGAAATTAAATCCTCCGTCTTCGGTTTGATATTGGGGGTTGTCATAAAATATCATTCCATAAAGCAAGAAAAAAGCACTAAGCATCAAGAATGTCCGGCTCTTTTTATGACGAATGATCAGTTTCCATTCTAAATTTGCCATTTCACCTGCTAATCCGAACTTTGAAAAGAAACCAAAATTTTGATTCACAAATTTGACTTCCTCTTCTTGGGACAAATCCTCCAAATAGGCATTGTTTAGATAATAGGAATATGCCAAAACGTATAGTACTACACATAAAATAGAAGTAATCGCAAAAGGAATAAAACTGTTAAGAGATAAGGTGAAAAACGGTGAAACTATTTCACCCAAATTAAACCAGCCCATATAAGTGGATCCACCCCCTAAAAGTAACACTCCAAAAACTATAATCACTCCAATCAAACTGTCCTCGAACCGTTGTTTAAACCAGAGCATAAACCAGTGAAGAGACCAACTGATCATTATTATAGTTCCTATCCAAAAGATTAGAGAATTCATTCCCATTTGGGGCAAAATCACCTGTATTCCAAAAGGAAGGAATAACAACAAAGGAATAATGCTTATTGGGGAAACAAAAGATCGAATCAGGAGCATATGGATAATCTTTCTTTTACCGATCGGTAAATGCAACAGACTCTCTAAGTCTATTACAGGAAGATTTTGCAGAAAATATCGATACATAAATTCCACCAAAAAGAAAAAAATCAAACCCGACGAAAGAACTTCAATGGGGTCTCTACCTTCTGCAAGGACTCCCAGAATCCTTTCCAAAAATATACCCGCCATTAAGACATAACTCAGTAAGAGTAAGGCCAAAAAACCAAGTAATATTGTGATCAACAAACTTTTTGCAAATGATGAAGATCTTAGGCTTTTGAGAAATTGTAATCGAATTAATTCAAAAATCATGGAGAGGCGAGTTGATATTTCTTTCTAAATTTGTTTGAAAATAACCAATCAAAAAAGAAAAATACTGTTTGAATAGAAATTTAGATAATTGATGGAAGGAAGAAAAGAGCTAGGATTTTTTGAGGCAGTAGAAAAAAGAAGATCTGTTAGGATATTTGATCAGGAAAATCCTTTTAATCATGAAGTCGTTCAAAAATGTATTGAAGCAGCCATTTTATCCCCCAACAGCTCCAATCTTCAGCTTTATCAATTTATTAGAGTTCCCGAATCTTCCACTTTAAAAGATAAGCTTGCCCAACTCTGCATGCGCCAAAAAGCAGCAGTGACGGCAAGAGAGCTTGTGGTGATAATAACCAGAAGGGATCTTTGGAAATCCAGAGCTGAGGCAAATTACAATTACATCAAATCCACCATTCAAAATCAATCAGAGAAAAAGCAGAAGCAGGCTTTGGGCTATTATGGAAATTTGATTCCAAAATTATACACTAAATTTCCAGGTTGGACTTTTATCAAAAAATTAATCTCTTGGTGGGTAGGATTAAAAAGACCGATGGTGAGAGAAGTCAGTGAAACAGACTTACGAATTTCAGTACACAAATCAGCCGCTTTGGCCTCTATGACTTTTATGCTAGGAATGAAAGCTTCAGGATATGATACTTGCCCCATGGAAGGATACGACTCCAAACGCGTTTCAAAACTCCTCAATCTATCATCTGGATCAGAAATATGCATGATCATCGGTTGCGGAAAAGGGTTGCCAGAGGGGATTTATGGGGAAAGGTTTCGGGTGAACTCTGAATTACTTATCCAAGTCAAATAATTATTTACTATAATTTCAATCTATAGAAAAATTACATTTTGCTTAACTAAAGATGAAACCTTAATTAATTTGAAATAGTCCATCAAAACTTTTAACAGCAGTTATTAAATAATAACTTTTGATTTTATTACATTTTTTAATTGAAGATTTTTACATTAATCATTGGACTAGTTTAACCCTATTTATTTGAGCAATCTAGACCAATCGAAGTTATATTTTCCTCAATCATCCTAACATCTGTAGTTTAAAAATAGTTATACAATAGCCTATTCTGGAAAATTGATTATAATGATAGTTCGATGAGTAACCTCCTGTTGATATATCCCAAAAAGTCAATAAAATAACGCAGCTGGCACCGTTACGGTATTATTTATGATACCAAATTAAGATGAATGTATTTAAATTGAATATAACAACCTTCAATTCTACTTTCCGAATGACCACCAGAAGCGTAATCTGTCGTTATCTTATTTGCCTCTTAGCATGCATATTCCAGATTCTTTCGCTTAAAGCCCAATTTGTGAATCAAGGTAAATTGCATGTTAATGAAAGTACTTTACTCTGGAGTGCCTTCCCTTTCGAAAATCGTGACCAAGGTAGTTTTCTCAATGCGGGTACAGTGGTGTTTCTTTCTAACATAATGAACGAAGGGGAGTTCACTTTTGGTACATCCAACCAGAAAGGTTTAACTAGACTGGAAGGTCTGGCTATGCAAAGTCTTACGGGATCTTCTCAAATGAAATTTTGGAACCTTGAGTTGAATTCCAAATTTGGCTACGACCTTTCAAATGATGTTGAAGTTTCAGGGGTGGCCGAGTTTAATGATGGAATTATTAGTGCAAATAACGAAGATAATTTATTCAATTTTGGACTGGGTGCGGCATCGATCAACTCTTCGGATCAGAGTTTTGTAGACGGTAAGATTGGCGCTCAGATAAATGAGCAGTTACTTTTCCCCACTGGAGATGAGAATTTTAGACGAGTTTTATTTGCCTCTCCCCTATCCAAGGAAGAGCTAAATCTAAGGGCTCGATACTTTTTAGAAGATCCAGGCAATCTTTACCCAAGAGATCAAACCGCTCCAAATGTCATTCTAGTTGATGATGCAGAATTTTGGGAGCTAGAAAATTTCAAAAATGGGGAAATTGATTTAAGACTCACACTTTCTTGGCGTGATGTCACTACTCCTCCATTTATTATAGGCGAACCAAATAAACTTGGAATCGTTCGCTGGGATGAACTCGAGTCTATTTGGAGAAGTGAGGGAGGTGATATTGATATTAATCAACAATTCGTAAGTGCAGATATATCACTTTCGGGTACATCTATATATACATTAGGCGTCCTTACTGGCTTTACAAACCTGGGATTAACCAAAACCTCTTTTGATCTTTCTATTTGGGAAGGAGATCAGTTTGAATATGAAATAAAACTTCAAAATAACAGTCAAGTCACTGCGACTGATGTTGTCTTGGTTGACAATTTACCAAGTGAACTTAAATTCGTAAGCATAGAAGGCGAATCTATTTTTGGGCTTCTTGAATTTGAATTTGAAGTAGTTGGTCAATCCATAATTGTTCGAATACCTGAATTCATCGGTGGTGATGAAGCAACATTTACCTTAACCGTAAGGGCTGCAGACCCGGGCAGGATCATGAATGTGGCAGAGGTATCCTCCTTAGAAGCTGATGAATACCCTGAAGATAATTTGGATACAGATGTAAATGAGGTTAAGGAATTCTTTATTCCGAACGTAATCACACCAAACTCTGATGGATTCAACGACCAATTCGAAATAAAAGGACTCAACAAATTCGTCTCAAATAAGCTAACCATTTTAACAAGATGGGGGGATACTATATTTGAATACAATAATTACAGCAATGATTGGGAAGCTGAAGGCTTAGATGCTGGAACCTACTTTTATGTGCTTGATGTGGTGGAAGAAGGGGGCAGCACTAAAAGTTTTAAAGGGTGGATTCAAGTGATCAGATAAGATTAAGAATAATTGAATAGATGGACAATGTCCACTAAAGAATATTAGGTTTTACAAATACATGAAGAGATGAAAAAATTAATACTCTCTGGCTTAATGTTGCTATTTATCGGAATGGCATTCGGACAGGTTGGGATTGGTACAGAAAACCCCCATCCATCTACCATACTCCATATTGAATCTTCAAACCTTGGAGTCTTAATTCCAAGGGTGGAATTGAATTCATCTGATGACGCTGGACTGTTGCCTGGTGGACCCATTGATGGTCTACTCGTCTTCAATGTTTCCACTGGAGGTAACATCGGACCAGGATTCTATTTCTGGAGAGATGAGCGATGGACTCAAGTTCTAGACACTGAAAATCTTGAAGGAATCCAAGCTGGGTTTGATCGCGTGGATGATGATCTAGATGCGATCAGAATGAGGATGCAGGGGAGTCTGGTACTGGGCGAGGACGGAAGTATTGGATACCTAGACGAAAATCTTGATTATATCCCGTTGGATTTGGAGGATATTGTGAAAAATCTTCAAACCATCACCACTCTTGTGGATAATGGTAATGGAACATTCACATACACTTCTGAAGATGGCACTTCGGTCACTTTCAATGCTAATAATAATTTAATCGATAACGGAAACGGCACTTTCACTTTCACAAATGCCTCTGGCATAAGTCTAGCTTTTGATGCCAGACGTACCTTAATCACGGATAACGGAGATGGAACAATTTCCATTACAGATGACTTTGGGAATATTGATATAGTCGATGGTTCTATCACAAACGAATTACAATCCCTTGCTATCAATGGAGATCAGCTCTCTATATCTGACGGAAACACAATAACCCTACCAACATCTACTGGACCAGTTGGACCCCAAGGGCCTAAAGGAGAAATTGGACCACAAGGTGCTGATGGAGCAAAAGGAGACTCCGCATATGAAGTTGCTGTTGCCAATGGATTTACAGGAACTGAAGCAGAATGGTTAGCATCACTTGAAGGAGCGGATGGTGCCGACGGAGCTCAGGGACCGCAAGGTCCAGCAGGAGCCAATGGGCAAGATGGAGCTGATGGAGATTCAGCATATGAAGTCGCCGTTGCCAATGGGTTTATAG
>NZ_JAHEBC010000032.1 GCF_024642405.1 Algoriphagus sp.
GCTGATAGGGGATTTAAGTCAGCTAAAAACTAAAAGAACGAAAGAAGAACTTAACTCAGGAGTTGTTTCTGTTTTAATGATGAACTCTCAAAATCCAGAAATTGAGATCAAAGAATTAAATGAATTATTCGGGACAAGTTTTCAAATCAATAGAAGTTCTTCTGATGAATTTAGATTGTTGGAATCAGGAATTGAGGTTTTGCCTTACTCGTTTGTTCCAAAGGCAGGTCAAAAGTTGATATTTGATAATTCAATTGCCGTCGAAAATCTTGGAAATTTGAAGGTTGGAATGAGTTTGTTCAGTCAAACATTTCCAAAATATCTAAGTGGTGATACGATAGCCTATGAGAGAATTTGGGATGAAATTCTCAGTGAAATTTCTCCCAATGAATTAGAAAATTGGAAATATGATGCTCCTGTTTTCTCAAATCAAGTTAATAAGGTCTATTACAATGGCATTAATTCAGAATCTAAGGCAATAATTTTCGATGGAGATTCTATTTTCTTTCAACAGGACATAATTAACCCGAATACAAAATTTGCAAATTTCTCAAGTCAAGAATCAGGATGGAAGACTATAGCAGACTCTTTAGAAATCTATGTTTATGGTGAAAATGAATTAAAACCTATTCATTCTCAGTTAGCTATTTCAAATTTTTTTAAGAGTCAAAATATGATCCAAGAAGAAGCTGGAGGTGAAACAGAAATTACAGGCATCTCCGATTGGTTCTGGCTTTCTATTTTTCTACTTCTTTTTGGATTATTGTGGTTAGAGCCAAGATTAAATTATTGATTTTTTTAGTTCTCTTGTAGCGCTTTTCGATTCTTGCTCGTAATGGTTGAAAAACCGTGATGAAAACTTTTCTAAAACTTACATTAGTACTTTTCTTCTTTGGCTTAACAGGAGAGCAAGAGCAAAGTATATGTAATATTGAAGAGAAATGTCAGCTTGGGAAAAATGAATTATTGGCATATGAAGATTCAGGCAAGTATCATCTTTTGAATTTTCACCGTATAGAATATTCAGATTTGGAAAAAGATGAATTATTCTCAGTCAGACGAAAGGTTAATAGTAAATTAAATCTGTCACTTGTAATTGGCAAAGTAATAACGTATTGAATTGAACTATACGGAAGAGGAGTTGATAGCCGGTTGCAAACGGCGTTCAGCAAAACATGAGGAAATCTTCTATAAAAAATACTATGGCTATGTCATGGGGATAAGTCTGTCCTATTCTAAGGAAAGAGATTTAGCCTTAGAAATCACAAACGATTCCTTTTTGAAATTTTTTGCTTCCATCAAAAAGGTTGAAAGTTTTCAAACGGTTAAAGCTTGGCTTAGAAGAATAACTGTAAATACAGCAATAGACTATTATAGAAAAAATAAGAAATACCAGAATCATTCTGACCTGGAAATAGATATTCCAAATGAAGTAGAAATTAATGCGCTATCAAGTTTGGGCTTTGAAGATATAATCAAATTAATAAACCAATTGCCGGAGGACCACAAATTAGTTTTCAATCTCTATGAGGTTGAAGGATATAGTCATAAGGAAATCGCTGATAAAATGGGGATCACAGAAGGTTCTTCCCGGGTTTATTTAACCCGGGCAAAGGTAAGACTCCGCCAATTGATTAACACACATCTAAAAGAATATGAAGGAAGATAAGTCGGATAAATGGATCGCTTCTTCCCTGAAAAAACATTTGGAAGAAGGTCAAACTCCCTATGAATTAGGAGCTTGGGAAAACTTTCAAAAAATAAGGAAGGCTAGAAAGCGTAGAACTATCACTTATTGGGCTGTTGCTGTAGCAGCATCTCTGCTATTACTATTTGGTATTTCTCAAGTATTTATTGAACAAAATGACCTGTTACCGGAGAAAGGTAATGTTCCAGCTCTAGCAAATGTCGAAGAACTTTCAAATCCTATAAATTCAATTGATGAAAATCAAAATGAAAAAAGTATTGAAATCAAAGAAAGTGAAGAGCTTGAAGAGAGCATCCCAAAAACTCTGGAAGAGGTAAGGAAATCTAAAAGCATAGCATTAACAGAAGGTCAAATAGAACCCGAGTCAATTTCAAGAGATAGTAAGCTGATTGCAATAGATTCTGAAGTAAAGAATCAGGAAAAGGAGATCAATAGTGAACTTGCTATGAAGGAGTCTTTAGCAGTGTTAATTCCTGAAAAAGAAAAATCCATTCAAGAGAATCCTATTAATTCTTCCAGTTTAATAAGTAGTAAGGAAAGCTTCAATCTTTCGCTCAATAATTCAGAGAAAGAAATTGAAAAAAATAGTGCTATAGATGAAAACACTATAAACTTAAACAAAGAAGAAGAATTTCCAGAAATACCGAAAGAGCAAACCAAAGTATATCTTGGAATGGGTCTTTCGCCAGGATTTGGCTCTTTTCAGCAAAATAATAATACGACTACAGCCTCAAGTTTGGGTATAGGAATGTTATTGAACATAGACCTTCCGGGGAAATTGACACTTGGTTCTGGGTTTGGAGTAAATTACCTGAACCAGCAAAATGAAACACAAATGCCTGTTACAATTGCTGGATACCGAACCTCTCAAGTTCAGAAGCAGGATATTCAACAGGTTCAATTGGAGCTTCCCGTATTTTTTAAATATCCTGTTACCAGAAATAATTCTATTTCTGTTCAGGCCGGGTTCTCCAATCTATATGCTGTCAATCGAAATGCAGAACAGGTTACAACAGTAAATGAGCAAGTTGCAGTAAATAATTCAGCTGATGCCAATAGCTCCTTTGCTTTGGCGAGTAAAGCTGTTTCCCAAACACAGGTTTTGACCAGTGATGATTCCAGATTTTACCCTTTTGCTACCGTAAATTTTGGTGTAAATATCAGGGTTTTAGAATCTGAAAAGGTGAACTATATGGTCATGCCTTTTTATAATCATCAGCTTAGGACCATATCTGGTTTTGGTGATAGTTTCGGGATGTTTGGTGCGAGCTTAAAACTAAATTTTGGAGGTTCAGAAAAGTAATAGAAGTCCTCAATTTTAGGAGTTACAAAAAGGGTTTCAAGAATTTTACGTCTTGAAACCCTTTTATTTTGTTTTATTTTTCTGAAATTAGAAGCTATCAATAGACCCTGAATCCTGTTTAGTTTAACATTCTAATCATTTCAATTTATGTTTACCAATACTAAGGCTTTCGGGGGCTTCTCTGTGGATGATTTGCACGATGCTAAAATTTTTTATCGTGAGATTTTGGGAATAGAGGTAGAGAAATTACCTATGGGGATTCTTTGTCTTAAGTTTCCAGATGATAATCAAATCATGATTTATCCTAAGACAAATCATAAACCCGCGACATTTACTGTTCTAAATTTTCCTGTGAAAAACGTAGAGGAGGCTGTGGATAAATTAATTGAAAAGGGTATCGTTTTTGAACAATATCAAGATCCTATTAAAACAGATGAAAAAGGGATTTGTAGAAATTCTGGCCCACTGATTGCCTGGTTTAAGGATCCTGCAGGAAATATTTTATCAATTCTTGAGGATATTTAGGAATTGGGCCAAAAAAAATCCCAAAGTAAAACCTCGGGATTTTTCTTAAATCATTTAGGTATTAATAGTTGGTATAATTCGTAATTAGCTGCAAATCTAGTTTTTTGTTATTGTCCGAGCTGGATTCCAATCCTCTCAAAATAAGCGTATAGACCCGATTGCCTTTTAATTCAATGTTATTAGCAGTAACAAGGACTTCGCCGCTGCTTTGTGATTTAATGGTAAGGTCATAGATGCCATTTGAAATACCATCAAAATCACTTGCCGAACCGAATTCTAAATCATCCGTGAAAGCTGATTCTATCCCTGAAACCTCAAGTGAAACCTTACCAGCATCAGGAGATAAATTCACCAAACGTATTTGAGCTTCATCTGCAATTGGGTCCTCCCATTCATCTTGTACCATAACAGCATCAATTTGGTCTACATTATTCAAAACAAAAATTGAATAAACACTGTCTGCCTTAACCATAAAATTCTTTTCTAAAATCACACTTAAGGAATTGACAGAGGTAAACCTGAAAGTTCTTTCTCCTATATAGAAAGGCCCATAACTGATCCCATCGGTGTATTTGACGGGAAAATTATTGATCTTGTTTTGGTTAGCATAAATGTCCATATCAGGAGCATCAGGAGAACCTTGGTAAACTAGAACATAGGCGGCAGGGGGTAAAGGCATAGTGTTTTCATCATCAAAGCAACTAGTCAAAAAGATAGTAGCTCCAATTAATGAAAGGGTAAACAAAGATCTCAATTTTTTTAAAGACCAGTTTTTTACTGTGTAAATCATAGTAGTGGGTAAATTAATTTTTCACAACTGTGACGGCTACAAAAAGCCAAACGCTTCAATCAAAACGATATTTTTTCAATTTTGGAGTAATAATTCTTTGAGTAAATTTTAAGCAGTTGTTAGATTTATTTTTTCTGGGTTTTTATAGTAGTTTGGATTAAATACCTAGCTAAGGTAATTTCAAAAGATTAATGGCTTTTATCATTCAATTATTCTAATGAGGAATTTTGCTTTAAATTCAATTTCATTCCTTTTACTATTTTTTATTTATTCCTGCAGTCAAAATCAAGAAGAACTTCAGCGGCCCAATATCCTATTTGCAATAATGGACGACGTTACCTATTTACATATGGGAGCTTATGGATGTGATTGGGTTAAGACCCCTAATTTTGATAGAATTGCTGCTCAAGGAATCCTGTTTCAAAATGCTTACACCCCAAATGCCAAATGCGGACCTTCGAGATCGAATATTTTGACGGGTAGAAACTCCTGGCAACTGGAAGAAGCTGTAAATCACTGGGCTTATTTTCCTTCGAAATTTAAATCTGTTGCAGAATCACTTTCAGAAAATGGGTATCATGTAGGGTTTACTGGTAAAGGTTGGGCGCCGGGAATAGCTAAAAATGAAGACGGAAGTCCAAGAAACCTGCTTGTTAATAATTATAGTGAAATAAAACTTACTCCTCCAACACCACAAATTAGCAATGTAGATTATGCTGCAAATTTCGAATCTTTTCTTCAAGATCGAAAAGATGGAGAACCTTTCTTTTTTTGGTATGGAGGTTTAGAACCTCATCGAGCCTATGAATATGGATCAGGGATAGCAAAAGGAGGTAAGAAAATCAGTGACATCAAAGAAGATGATATTTTTGATTTTTGGCCAAAGGTAGACTCTGTTAGGACAGATCTTTTGGATTATGCTTTTGAAATAGAATATTTCGATACCCAATTGGGGAAAATGCTAGATCATTTAGAAGCTTCAGGTGATTTAGAGAATACATTGATCGTTGTCACTTCTGATAATGGAATGCCATTTCCGCGCATAAAAGGACAGGAATATGAATATTCAAATCATCTTCCCCTTGCAGTCATGTGGCCAAAAGCAATTATGTCAGTGGGGAGAAAAATTGAGGATTTAGTGAGTTTTATTGATTTTGCACCTACGTTTTTAGAAATAGCTGGAATTTCTCATGAATCCTCAGGAATGGCAGAGATTACTGGTAAAAGTCTTACAGATTTATTGTTTTCTGATCGAGAAGGACTTGTGTTAGAAGAGGCTAATAGTGTTTTAATTGGCAAAGAAAGACATGATATTGGGAGACCCGAGGATGTAGGATACCCGATTCGTGGTTTGGTAAAGGATGGAATGTTGTACTTAAAAAATTTCAAAAGTGAAAGGTGGCCAGCTGGAAATCCAGAGACCGGGTATCTCAATACAGATGGAGGTGCCACTAAAACTGTTATTTTAAATAGTATTTATTACCCAGAAACTTTTAAATATTGGAATTGGTCTTTTGGTAAAAGAGAGGAAGAGGAACTCTATGATATTAAAACTGATCCCGATTGTATGAGGAATTTGGCTCAAGAAATTGAATATCAAGACAAGATTGATCAAATGAGAATGGAATTAATTTCGAAGCTAACCTCTCAAGGAGATCCCAGGATGTTAGGCAAGGGAGACCTATTGGAAAGTTATCCCTATGCGGATAAAAGTGGGGTAAATTTTTATGAACGCTATTTAAATGGGGAAGAAGTGAATTTTGGATGGGTTGAAGAATCTGATTTTCAAGACCTTTCTAAGATAAAAACCTATCAAATGATGGAAAGTCAAGGAGGAGATATACAGATCGAAAAAAAGTAGACCTAGTCTAAACTTCTTCATTTATTAAATAAATAGATATTTTTTTGGCTTTCTTTCAAAATTGGGATGCATTGGAATTCTTTTTCTGCTTTTATGATTGTTGTATAGTATTTATGAAAAGGCGCTCATAAGCTTATGCAAAAAAATCAAAGTTTACTTGAAGGTAAAATCCTAAATTCTTTGACTTCTCTTGCTTGGCCAATCATTATGGCCAATATTTTACAGACAGCTTACCAATTGATAGATACGTTTTGGCTTGGAAGATTAGGGGCAAATGCTGTTGCTGCCGTTAGTATCAGCTTTCCGATATTATTTTTCATTTTATCTCTTGGAGCAGGATTAACTCTTGCAGGAACAGTAATAGTTTCTCAATATAAAGGAGCAGGAGATCAAAAAATGATCAATTTTTCCGCTTCCCAAACATTCATAGTAGTTTTTTTGATTTCTGTTTTCCTAGCAATAATTGGTTTTTTTGGAGCAAAGCCAATGATGAGCCTAATTGGTGCAGGTCCTGAAATACTCAATGATTCAGTAACTTATTTTCAGGTTTCTTCATGGGGCTTTGTTTTCTTATTCATGTTTTTTTTGTTTCAGTCCTTAATGCGCGGGATTGGGAATGTGATGCTTCCAATGTATATAGTACTTGGTACAGTATTTCTTAATCTGGTTCTGGATCCACTTTTTATTTTTGGATATGGATCGATTCCTGGGTATGGAGTGGCAGGTGCCGCAATTGCCAGTGTTATTACCCAAGGACTTTCTGCAATAGTTGGAATTGGTATTCTCTTTGTCGGAAAAAGAGGGATTAAAATAAGCCTTATAGAGATGAAACCTAAATTGGAATGGGTTAAACGTCTTTTTTCATTAGGAATACCATCGAGTTTAGAACAATCTTCTCGCGCTGCGGCAATGACCGTTATGGTGATGTTGGTTACAAGTTTTGGAAGTGAGGTAGTGGCAGCCTATGGAATAGGAGCCCGAATCCTAAGTTTGGTAATTGTACCAGCTCTAGGTTTTGCCATTGCTACAACTGCTTTGGTCGGACAGAATATCGGGGCATCAAAAATAAAACGTGCGCAGAAAATCGGTGATCTAAGTAGTAAAATCGCATTTTTTGGATTAAGCGCCATTGGACTTATTTTATTTGCCTTTGCCGAGACTCTCACACGTTTTTTTGTTCCAAATGATCCTCAAGTAATCCAAGATGGAGCCAAGTTTATCAGGATTATGGCGCCGAGTTTTGGATTATTAGGAGTTCAACAGGTTTTGAACGGAGTATTCAATGGAGCGAGGTTTACGCAAGCCTCTATGTTAATCTCCGTTTTTAGTATGTGGATGATCCGTTTTCCTGTGGCTTTTATTCTTTCTTCCAAAACAGAATTGGGTTTTGAAGGGATTTGGTGGGCGTTTCCAATTTCCAATTTTGTAGCAGCTGCAGTTGCTTTTATTTACTATAAAACTGGTCATTGGAAGCTTAGAACGATTCGAAATCGAAAAATTTGGCTAGAACAAGGATTAGGCTAAAAAGATAATTTTAATTTTGTGCTTAATCAAGCTCGTCGTTATCAGATTATTTGGGATTTATAATTTTTTTCCAAACAATTAATCATAATTTGTATGAAGTTTTTGGATTGAATTTTAATCAATCGGTTTTTGACCAAATAGATGATTTTTTCTCATCTCAGTTCAATTTTCTGGCGGAAACCCAGTTTTACTGCTTAAACAGGATCCATAAAAGGATAGGTTCTAGAATTTAACATTTCAATTTTTATCATGGCTACTTTAAAAATCAAACTCAAAGGGAACGATCATTTACCATTCTTGAAAGGGGAAGATAATGGATTTGAATTATATGGTTTGGATCAGGCTTTTACAGTTTTTAATCCTACTAGAGGAGATGTGGAAGAACAAACCATCGATCTTGATGATGATAAGATCATTGAATTCGAATTTGATGATGATAGTATTTGGATAGGAGATAGGGAAACACTTAGCGATGTTTTTCCAGATGATTTTAAGCGATCTGGGGGAGAAGATGAACTTTTTTTACCGAATGAAATTAGTTCTGACGAGCTAGAAAGAGGTGTTTTCAAAAAGGTTGGAATAAAATTGATAAAGATCTTTGTCAAGAAAAAAGTGATTCGGCCTAAAATGAGGGAAATGGCTTTTAAGCTTGAAAACAAGCAACTTGCCTTTCTTGGGAATGATTTTGAAAAAGTAAAATACGGAATACTTTGTCGTTGCTTACCAGATTTTGAATTGGAAGCAGCTAAGGACTTGGATGTTTCTAAGAGACATCTCTTGTTTTTGCATGGGACAGGATCTTCTACCAAAAGTTCATTTGGAGATTTAAAAGATTCAGATGAATGGAATTCTTTTGTGAAAGGATACGGAGGAAATCAAATTTTAGCTTTTCAACATAGGACCTTAACAACTAGTCCGCTTGAAAATGTTCTTGAGTTGATTAGTCAACTTCCAAACGGAATCGAATTAGATCTTCTGAGTCATTCAAGAGGTGGATTAGTAGCAGATGTTTTTGCAAGGTTCTGCTCAAAAGTTAAGGAATTTCCGGATCGTAGTGATTCACCCGAACTGTATGGTTTTGATTCCATAGAGAAGGCAGTATTTCTAGAGAATGAGCGGGATAGAGATATTGAAGTAATTAAAAAGTTGGAGGATTTGGTAGAATCCAAAAACATCAAAATCCGAAAAATGGTAAGAGTGGCTTGTCCGGCCAATGGTACAACGCTTGCCTCGAAACGACTTAATATTTTTCTAAACGTTTCTTTCAACCTAATAGGATTGGCAACTGGTCAAGCTGGAAATCCTATTTATATAGCTTTCAAAGAAACGATCATGGAGGCAGTAGCCTGTAAAGATGATGTGGATGTGCTGCCTGGATTGGAGGCAATGAACCCCAAGTCCCCCTTTATCAAAGCATTGAACTACCAAGGGTCAGGAATTGAAATAGAATCACCCTTATTCGTAGTAGGCGGGAGTAGCGAATTGAGTTTTAAGTTTAAAAGTTTAGTGGTTTTGGTTGGGAAGTTTTTCTTTCTTGACAAAAATGACCTCGTTGTTGATACTGAAAGTATGAAATGGGGTGCGATTAGAAAGCCAGGAAATGTTTCAATCTTGATCGAAAAAAGTGGTCAAATAGATCATTTTAAATATTTTTCTACTTCCAGGACTTTAAAAGCAATCATTGATGCATTTGAATCAGAGGTTGGGCAAGTCCCAGAAGGGTTCATTACCCAAGTTAAAACAAGCAGTGTTGAAAGAGGAGCATTAGGTTTAGAGGGGGGAGTTTACAAACGTGATAAAGTTACTGGAGATCGTCCAATTGCTATAATACTTCCAGGTATTATGGGCTCCAATCTGCGGGATGATAAGATGCTTTGGATCAATTATATCAGATTCTTGAAAGGGGATTTGGCACAATTGAAATATCAAGGAGGTGAATCAGAGAAAATAGAAGCTGATTCATTAATAGCTACTTCTTATGAAGATTTAGGTGAAAACTTAGAGAAAACCTATGATGTAGTGACTTTTCAATTTGACTGGAGAATTCCCCTAAAGAAGAGTGCCGAATTATTAAATATTAAAATATCAAGCCTTTTAGAATATAAGCAACCAATCAAAATTGTAGCCCACAGTATGGGAGGTGTTCTGGTCAGAGACTTTATACTTTACCACTCTAAAACTTGGGAACAACTTAATTCTTCTACTGGTTTTAGGGCTGTTTTTCTGGGTTCCCCGCTGGGAGGTTCCTATAGAATTCCTTATGTGCTTTTTGGAAAAGACAGTATTATCCGACTTTTAGGGAAGATTGATATTCGACATTCTACCAAAGACTTATTGAATGTTTTCTGCGATTTTCCTGGGATTTTGAATCTTCTTCCCATAGGTAAAAACAGTCGACATGATTTCTCGGATAGGAATTTATGGGAAAAACTGAGGGCTGCTGCAGGTGATGAGTCATGGCCAATCCCATCGAAGAAAATTTTAGAGGAATTTGGTCAGCATCAGGAAGTTGTACTCCAAAAGTCAGATTCTATAGACTATAGCAACATTTGTTATATAGCCGGACAAAGTAGTAAGAAAAATTTCACGATTTCAAATCTTGATATTAAAGATGGCGAACTAATCTTCTATGGGACAAATGCGGGAGATGAAAGTGTGACTTGGGCATCTGGAATTCCTGAAAGTATAAAGAAATCTGGCCAATATTATTATTGCAATGTTACTCATGGTGGACTTTCAAAAGACAGTAAGCTATTTGCAGCAATTGAAGACCTCTTGATCTTTGGAAGTACCACGAAACTTCAAAATAGTCTTCCAAGTGTCAGAGGTGACGAAAAAGATTTTGAAGCCTCAGAAACTGAAGTATTTGATATCAGCCAGGAAAATGTTTTAAATACTTTGATCGGCATTGATAAAGGTGAAGAGAAATGGACTGTAGAGAAACCAATACGTGTCAGCGTTAGCCATGGAGACTTAAAATATGCCAAATTCCCATTGTTAGCGGGTCATTTTGAGTATGATTCGATCCTTACCACAGAAAAAGCAATTGATAAACAACTAAATGGGGAGTTGAGTAGATTGCTTCGAATGGGACTTTACCCAGGGCCTATTGGAAGTAACCAAATTGTAATGGCAGATAAAAACTTGGGGACGACTTTCCAAGGAGGAATTATTGTGGGCTTAGGGGTACCTGGTGAGCTTTCTGCTTATCAACTCATGATTTCCATAGAAAAGGGAGTTTCAAGATATTTAACGATAAGGAATCAAGCAGAAAATAGTTCAAATCAGGAGACTATTGGAATATCTGTAATCGCAATAGCTAATTCTTATGGAGGTTTATCTACTGACAGTTCTATTCGAGCGATTTTTTTAGGAGTTCAAAGGGCAAACCGGAATATTAGGAATTTCTATAACGGTAAAATTAAAGGTGTTGATGAGATAGAAATAATTGAGCTTTATAATGATAGAGCACTTTCTATTCTTAGGACTGTTCAAAAATTACAATCCAGTGATAGCAGAGAGTTTAATATTGTATTTAATGGAAAAGGATTGACCTCTAAGATTGGCAGGAGATGGAGAATCCCTTATGATAATTCTTCTGATTGGTGGACCAGAATTACAGTTTGTGAAGATATAGAGGATGAAGTGGAAAAATTCAGGATGTCAGTAGCCACTAGTGGGGCTAGTGAAAAAGTAGAAGAGGTAGAGTCAAACAATAAGACTTTGGCAATTTTACTCAAGGATATGACCATGAAGAACAGATATTCTCCTGAGATTGCGAAGACTATGTTTGAACTATTAATCCCTCTTAGTTTTAAAGAGGAATTGAAACGTCAGAATAATATTTCTTGGGTTTTAGATATTGCTTCTGCTGAATATCCTTGGGAAATGATTCAGGAGGATGTTGATTCAGTGCCATTGTGTATTCACTCTGGGATGGTTCGCCAGCTTGCAACAGGAAATTTTAGGGAAAAAATTTCAAGGGTAAATGAGAATACTGCTTTAATCGTAGGTGATCCACAACTTGATAACTTCTTTTCTCAACTACCAGGAGCAAGAAAAGAGGCTGAACTAGTTGCGAGTCTCTTAAAAGAAGAGGGATTTGTTACCCAAAGTTTAATTAGTAGTACTGCCTCAGAAATTTTCTTAAAACTCTTCTCAAGAAATCATAAAATCATTCACCTTGCCGGGCATGGGGTCTTTAACTATGGTCCTAAAAAATCTACAGGAATGGTGATAGGGAACGACTCATTTTTGACACCTGGACAGATTGCAGGTATGAGTGAAACCGCAGAATTGATATTTGTCAATTGTTGTTATTTGGGGCAGATGGATAAAGATTCTGAACTAAACAGTCAGCAAAAAAATAAATTTGCGGCAAACATTGGAACTCAACTCATTAATAATGGTGCAAGAGCAGTAATCGTAGCAGGCTGGGCAGTAGATGATACTGCTGCTCTTGAGTTCGCAAGACATTTCTATAAAAACATGTTTGCTGGAGATGGATTCGGTGAGGCTGTTAAGCAATCAAGGAAGAAGATTTATGAGGAGTATGGTAGAAGAACCAATACCTGGGGAGCATTTCAATGTTATGGTGATCCTTTTTACAAATTGATAAATGACAGAAAAGGTAACTCCAACGATACCGGGATTTTAGTGATTGAAGAAGTGGAGATAGAATTGCAGAATTTGAGTCAGCAAATGGAAGCAAATAATTACGAACAAGAATATGTACTTAAACATATGATCCAGTTGGAGGCTTCGGTTGAAAAGCTAGGAATAGAAAATGACAAAATTTTGGAATTGGCTGCCTCCATTTATTATGGACTAAATGAGTATTCAAGGTCTTGTAATTGCTATAAGAAATTAATGGGAAGAGAGAAATCCAATTTTTCAGTCAAATCCATTGAGCAATACTGCAATGTAAGAGCTAAGCTTGCTGTCAAAAATTATTTAGAGGAGGATGAAAAAGGATCTAATACCATAAAATTGCTAGATGAGGTTATTTCGGATCTTAAAGCATTAATTCAGTTAGGGGAGAGCACAGAAAGGTTAAGCTTATTAGGAAGTACATACAAAAGGAAAATGTATGTTCTTCTACAAATGTCCTCTAAAGAATATCAGACCGCTCTATCGGAGGCAGTGGCATATTATGAAAAAGCCTCAGATATCAGCGGATTTAAGAATCCATATCCCTTGACAAACTGGTTGATCTTATTAAGGTTAAAATTATTAAGTGAAGGAAAAACTAGTTTAGGAAGCCTACCTTTGAAAGCAAGAAAAGCTATCAATGAATTGATAGAGAAATATTCCAATAATAGTAACAGTGTAAAGGATTTTTGGACTATGACAAATGAGGTAACCCTGAAATTAACTCAATTCTTAATAGGAAGTTCTGAAGTCGAAATTTCTGAAATCCAGAAGCTCTATGAAATGATTTGGAAAATAGCTGGAAATAGAGGTCATAAAGTTGCGGAAATTGAAAATCTAGAAATTATTTGTTCTGTTCTCTCTAAAATTGAGGTTAAACAGGCAAATGAGATGTTAGCGAGCATCACGGGATTAATGAAAAATCTAAAAGTTAAAATCTAAAGAGAAGCTTCATAGTCTTTAGAATTAAACAAAAATAAAGCCCTAAAATCATCGGTTTTAGGGCTTTGGAGCAGAGAGTGGGGGATTCGAACCCCCGGTACGGTTTGACCCGTACGACAGTTTAGCAAACTGCTGGTTTAAGCCACTCACCCAACTCTCTATAATCTTTAATCTAATTCTAAGTTTAAGCAAACTGCTGTCCCGATAGCTATCGTGGATAAGCCACTCACCCAAAACTTAGTATGACTATTCCAAAGAGAAAATGAAACTAAAATTCAAAAAACGAATACCGGTTTCGCATTTCTTTTAGGCGTTGCAAATATAAATCAATTGCTAAGATTATTACAAGATAAATGCCTTTAGAAATCAATTCCGGACTATAATTTCTTTAAAATACTGGTAATCAAAAGAAATAATTTTTAAGTTACGTTTCCATATTTTCAATAAATATCAAGTTCTAATAAAATTTTTTGGAAATATGGTTTTAAAACCTGGGGATAACTAACTGATTTTATGTTAATTCAAACCATTAATGGTGATTTTTTGATTGAGAGAAACCTATCAAAATCCGATTGTGTAAAAATCAAAACCAATTCTAAAGAAGAATTACAAAGGCTTTTTGGTTCCTGCGAGATTGTTCAAACTACAGATTCAGAGTTTCCATTTGAGGTTTGTACCTGCAAGCAAGAATTTGCTAATGCATTGATTTTGATGGTAAAAGAGATAGAATATCCGGATTTCAAACAACTAAATTTTATTGACTAAAATATTTTAAAAATTTTTCTAAATGCTTTTCAGTAATGAAAAGCATTTTTTAGTTATGTACTTACTTTTTAATGGTTTTAAAGAATATTTATTTGAATTATTAAATTTTCAAGTATTTAATTTTAAATTCTTGTCTTTTTTTTATTAAAAATTTTTTTCAATATTTCGATCATCAACCCTAAGAAGTTATCACCCAACACTTCTTAATTAGTGATTAAATCTGAAAAAGGAACCAACAATTGGGAAATCGAGATTGAATTCAATCTACCGATCTTGTCTTTTGTGTGCAAGATTTAAAATGATTTGAATGAACTCTACTATTTAAGAAAATGAAAGAAGCAGCTACTATTCCATCTTTTAAACCTTTTAGCTTAACACAGCTCTCAGCATTGTCAGGGTCAGTTTGGTTAATTGACCGAAAAATGAAGGTGATACAGCTGAACTTGGAAGGAAGAAATTTATCCAAAGCTTGGAGGGGAAAACCTTTTTCTGAAGGGGATAGCTTTAAATTTAAGGCTGATTCTTCTAACTTTTCTATTCTAGTTGAAAAAGTAAAAAACTGTCTGTTAAAAAAAGAATCCTCTGATTTTGAATTTCGCCATGATGCTCAAACTGGTGAATTTGGACTATGGAAAGTAAATATTAAGCAAGTGAATAACTTGTATCCTGAGAATATAACTGCATTAGTTCAGATAATCGATATTTCCTCAATCGAAAAGAAAATGATCCAAATTCAAGAGGAAAATGAAAAGCTTAGAGAACTGGCAATAAGACCTTCCCATATTTTAAGATCTCCTCTTTCTTCTATATTAGGTTTGTTGGAATTAATGGATGAAGATCAGTTGGATGAAGAGAACCAAAAGTATTTTTCTTATTTAAAACCATTGGCAAAAGAACTTGACGACGTCATTAAATCCAATGCAAAAAAGATGAGTATTTTCAATTAAAATAAGCCTGCAAGGTTTATTTCAGATAATTTGGAAGGAATTTCTAATCCTGAAAAATTAATTTTTTCCCCGGATATAAAAATTTCTGAGTGATTTCTAAAAATAATGCCTTCTGTCTGAGAAAGAATTGAAGGACTTCCAAGCAATGTTTTTCTTTTTGTCCCACTAAAGAATTCATTTCCTGAAAACTCGGAGATTAACCAGATGAAGGATCTAGATGCTATTCCAATATTTTCATATCCTAAAAGAACAATATTCTTTCCGTCATGACTGATGTCAGCCCCTGTGATCAAGCCTTTACTATCAAATTCCTCTATGGGTAAGATTTCTTGAAGTGGCTTATCAAGTTGTACTAGATAATGCCTGGTTTTATTATTTTCCCAGTTTTTAGTGAATAGATGCAGTTGATTGTCTAAAAAGAAAAAGCTTTCACAATCAAAGTTGTTTGTTTCCACTGAGCCGGAGAAATCAAACTGGTCTGCAAAGGAAAATTCTATTTTCTCTGCTTCTACAGAACTCGAACTTAAGAGATCTTGAATTGATATTTTTAGGATATTTAAATTCTTCCTAGTTCCTCTATTGTTTCCAAAATCACCTATAAATAGGTGAGTATCACTTTGAGCTAGGTCTTCCCAATCTGAATTAATTGCATTTTCAACAACTATTTCTCTGATCAAACTACCGTTTAAAGGATCAACCTCTTGGATTTTGGCACTGTTGTCTTCATCGTTTATTGAAAAAAGCCTATTTTCAATGTATGCCAGGCCGGAACTTTCATTCATAGATATGTCAAGTTCATCTATAATTGAGGGCATTAAATTTAATGGCTTATTATCTTGATCCAGAAGGATTGTCTCTTTTAAAATTATAAAATCAACCAATTCAAAATTATCAGTTGCTGATTCATCTTTTTTAACTATTTGTTTTGCAAGATGTTGAAATCTAGTGAATTGAGTAATTGTTTTAAATTTATTACTTGGAGCATCAATACTAATTTCAACCGAAGTTTTGAAACCATCTTTCCCGTAACTATAAAACACATTTTCCTTTTCAAAAAAAATGGAAGACGGATCTGAAATGAATATTGGCTTTTGAGATGTTTGACTTTGAGATATAGTTATTAGGCCGTATTCAGTATTAGCAGGTAGGTTTATAGTTTGTTTTTCCTGACTTAGATTGAAAGAACCTTCTATTTTTATTGGCAAATATTCAGAAATATCTCCCGCAAACTGCTCTCCCGAGAAAGTGTAGTTGCCAAAAGCCAATTCAATTGTATACGGCTTAGAAAAGTCATTAGGATTAATGGTTAATTGAAAAGATTGACCTTCCTCATTAATAAAGTTAAGATCAAGAGAATTATCAAATTGGTGAATCCAAGTATTCTCATTTTCAATTGAGGGAGTTCCATTTATTAGTTGAACTCCCGTAATGGAAACCTCTCCAAAACCTGCTCTAGGTTTTTCATTTTCCTGACAAGAATAAGAAACTAGAACCAAAAAGATCAAAAAAATATATTTCTTCATTTTCAAAACCGACGAATAAAAGTAAATATTCCCATTTCTAGTAATTTCATCTGAAAGTTATTCTATCCATAGTAAACTACTATCACCGTAACTCAGAAAACGGTAATTATTTGCTAGAGCTTCATTATAGACATCTTTCCACTTATCACCAAGAATTGAAGCAATCAAAAGGATCAAAGTGGAGCCGGGTTGATGAAAATTCGTTATCAAAGCTTTAACGACTTTAAATTTATAGCCTGGGAAAATGAAAATTTCAGTTGAGCCAATCAAACTATTAATTCCCTTTTCTTCCATTTTATCGACAATAGCCCGGAATGATGTTCTGAAATCTGGTAATTCTTCAAAATTTCCGTAAGGATATAACTTTGAAACGAGGAATTCTTCACCTTCATTTCTCAATAACATTACTCCATACCAATATAAGCTTTCTAAAGTCCTTATGGAGGTGGTTCCCACTGCGACAATCTTTCCCATGTGTTTAATGAGGTTCCTGATAGATCCAATTTCAATATGAATCTGCTCACTATGCATCGGGTGTTCAGAAATAGTTTCTGATTTGATGGGTTGGAATGTACCAGCACTTACGTGTAAGGTGACATGTTCCGTTTGAACCCCCTTCTCCTTTAGCTTTTCTAAAATTTCATCAGTAAAATGTAGCCCCGCAGTTGGTGCTGCTACTGCCCCCTCTTTCTCTGAGTAAACGGTCTGATATCTTGATTTATCTTCTTCGGTAGGCTTTCTGTTTAAATAGGGAGGTAATGGTACCTCGCCACATGCTTCCACAAGATCCACAAAAGCTATTTCATTATTGTTCCATGAGAATTCAACTTGCCTTTTTTCTTTATCCAACAATTTTGCAGAAATAATGACTTCCTGGTTTTCTACCTTGACTGTTCCCCTTAATATCTCCTCATCCTTCCATTTTTTTGCGTTTCCTATCATAGTTTCCCAAACGACAGGGTGTTTAGCAAGCATTATTTCAGGGATAACTGAAGTTGGTGAAATAGGCTGTAGCAAGAAAATCTCAATTCTAGCCCCTGTTTCTCTTTGAAAAATTAATCTAGCAGGAATTACTTTTGTGTTATTGTAAACCAATAAACAGTCAGAAGGTAAAAGCTTTTTGATATCAGAGAAAATGAAATGTTCAATATCTTGATTTTTATAGTGAAGTAATTTAGAAGAGTCTCGTTTTTCAAGTGGAAATTTGGCGATTCTCTCTTCCGGTAATGTATATTCGTAGGCCTTTAAATCGATTTTTGGGATATTCATAACTCTTTACTAGTTCGCCCGCAAATATAGCTCTTGAAAGAAGAATTATAGATTCAAATTCATCAATAACCATGTCAGTCAATAAAAGAATACGTTTTAGTTATATCAAAAGAAACCTGATTTTCCGTTTTGACGCAGGTACTTCCAGAGGTATTTTAAAAACTAAGGTAGTTTATTGGATTCAAGCATTTGAGGATCATAGTCCTAAAATAATTGGCTGGGGGGAAGCAGCTCCCCTGGTTAACTTAAGTGTTGATGATAGACCTGATTTTGAAATAGTTTTGGAGAATCAACTTAAGGAATTAGAAAATGAAAATTGGGAAATGAATGAAGAAGTAATTTTGAATCAAGTTTCCAATTTAGTGCCATTTGAATTGCCAAGTATTCGTTTTGGGGTAGAGACCGCTCTCTTGGATTTAAAAAATGGTGGAAAGAAAAAGATTTTAGAAAATGATTTTATTGATGAACAAAAACCGATGCCAATTAACGGACTGATATGGATGGGGGATGAAGATTTCATGAAAAAGCAAATTGATGAAAAATTAAAGGAAGGTTTCAATTGCATCAAAATGAAGATTGGAGCGATTGACTTTAAAAAGGAGTTGGAATTGCTCAAATACATTCGATCTAAATTTTCTTCTAATGAAATTACCTTAAGAGTTGATGCTAATGGGGCTTTTTCATCAGGGGAGGCGTCAGAAAAATTAGAGTCACTTCAGAAATTCTCACTTCATAGTATAGAACAACCCATTGCGAAGGGACAAATAAAGGAAATGAAAAGCCTTTGTTCCAAAACAAAATTACCAATTGCTTTAGATGAGGAATTGATAGGAGTGATGAAAAAGGGAGAGTTATTGGATCAAATCAAGCCTCAATTTATTATCCTAAAACCAAGTTTACTTGGTGGAATAAAGGAAACCCGCGAATGGATATCTGAAGCAGTTAGTCGAGGAATTGGATGGTGGATGACATCAGCTTTGGAAAGTAATATTGGGTTGAATTCTATTTGTCAATTAACTAGTCAATACAAACCAACACTTCCTCAAGGTTTAGGAACAGGGAAATTATTCCATAACAACTTAAACTCACCACTAAAGGTTAGCAAGGGTCAAATTCAGTATGATCCCAAAATAATTTGGGAGGAGCCTTCTTAATCTGTTAATTGGAAAAGATAAACCGGTTTGTTAAGCTCAACTCGCCAATCAGTCAATTTTAAGGTGCCATCCTCACTATTTCTTTCAAAAACAACGATATCATTACTTGCCTGATGCGCGGCTAATAAATACTTTCCATCCTCGGTTAAATTGAAATTTCGAGGCATAATCCCACCTGAATTAATATTTTGAATTCGTTGAAATTCCCCTAAATTATTTTTTCGGAAAACTGATATGGTATTGGCATCACCTCTGTTTGAGACATATACATTTTTTTCGTCTAGCGATAGCCTAACTTCTGCAGCTCCAACAGGCCCTGAAAAATTCTCATCTAATAATGAAAGCCTTTGTTTCAATGTGAAAATATCATTTTCAAAGTCATAGATTTCGAGCATAGCAGCCATTTCCTGTACAAGAAAAATGGTTTGGCCATCCGAAGAAAAGGTAAGATGTCTTGGTCCGTCTCCTGGTGTAAGTGAGTACTCCTCGATTAATTCAAGTGGCTCGGGATCATTGGGATTTACTTTATAATTATAGATTTTATCTGTCCCTAAATCTGCCACGAGTAATCTATCACCAGAAGGATTGAATACTGTACTATGAACATGAGGGCCTTCTTGTCTGGCTGGGTTGATACTTTTACCATAATGCTGAATAGTTTGTTTATGGGTCAGCTTCCCATTCGGGTTCACCTCATAGATGCTCAAATTTCCTCCCGAATAATTCCCCACTGCGAGTAAAGTTCCACTTGGGGACAAACCTAAATAACAAGGGTGATCACCATAAGAAGATACTTTGTCGATAAGTTCTAAGGAATCTGCCTCAAGATTTAAATGAAAACTTATAACATCTCCACCTCCCAATCCTGCAGATTCCTCCAATGCATAAACTTGCTTCCCATCTTTACTAGCTAAAACAAAGGAAGGGTTCTGGACATCTGGGGCCAAAAGTTTCACTTCAAATAGATTTGCATCTGGATTGAATTTTAATAAGTTTATTCCCTGTTCCAAAGAGTCTGTATATGTGCCTACTATAAATGTGTAAGATTCACTTTTCTGGCTCATAGTTGCTTCCGTTGGCTTTTTACAGGAAAATATTATAGACAAAAAGAGGATTATTAGGGTGGAAGATTTCATAGTAGTAAGATAGAAAATTATTCAATCTCACTTTATTGTCTTAATTATTAATATTTTTTCAAAAAGCTATAAAAAATTAAATGATTATCCTTTTTTATTATTGAATAGGCAAATAATTGGTTAAAACTTGGAATTTTATTTAATTTAGAATACTCAATAAATTAAGCCCTGATGTATAAAACCTATGATACCGAAGTCGCTAAGCGATTTACTATTTATAACAGTTTATTTTTAGATCTTCCATTCGACGATATTTACCGAACAGGAACCTTGCTTCCGATTTTAGGAACTGCCTGTCAAAAGGGATTTCAATCTGGCTTAACTCCAAAAGAAATCATCCACGGGTTTTTTGAAGAAATGATGTCAGGAAATTCTAAAACGGATCAGAATAATCTTCTTTTTAAAATGATACAGTATGTCGAAAGACAAGTCGTATTATTTGATTCGATAGAGGATGCTGCTTACGAGAAAATAAATGACCTCAGTGGAAAAGGATCAATAAAAGCTTTGATCAATAGAGCAGATAATGATCATAAACGTGAGGCCTTGATTGAAAAGTTGAAGAATTTTTCTGTCAGACTTACACTTACTGCTCACCCCACACAATTTTATCCCGGAAGTGTCTTAGGGATTATTACTGATTTGGAAAATGCGATCAGGAAAGATGATATAGGGCAAATTGATCAATTGCTAAAACAATTGGGAAAGACAGGGTTCATCAATAGGGAAAAGCCAAGTCCTTATGAAGAAGCGGTTAGTTTAATTTGGTATTTGGAAAACGTTTTTTATCAAAGTATTTCTGATATCGTCATCAGATTACTTTCTACCCTTGAGATTCCGCTCCACAGTTGGGAAAATTCTGGATTATTAAAAATTGGATTTTGGCCAGGTGGGGATAGAGATGGAAACCCTTTTGTTACCCATGAAACGACTGTTAAAGTTGCCGAAAGATTGCAAAAGTGGATACTTAGGTGTTATTACCGGGATCTCAGAAAGCTAAAAAGACGATTGACTTTCAAACATGTAGAGGAAAAAGTGTTGCAAATCGAGAGAGCTATTTTTTCGACTTTATTTGAAGAGAAGTCTGTTTATACCTCCAAGGAGCAATTATTGGATGACCTTTTTGAGGTAAGAGAATCATTGATCAAATATCACAAAGGAATGTTTCTTGACTTATTGGACCAGTTTATTCTAAAAGTCAAAATATTCGGATTCCATTTTGCCTATATGGATGCAAGACAGGATAGTAGAAAACATGATAGTCTTTGGGAAGAGATTTTTGCCGTTAAAGGAATCAACTGGGGAAAAACTGAAGATGAGCAAATCGAACAGATTCTGGGAATTGAAAATTTACCGGCTTTATCTGAGATAAAAGATGACTTCCATAAAGAAATGCTTCAGACGTTTGGGATAATAGGTCAAGTTCAAAACGCAAATGGAGAAGAAGCGCTTCATCGATATATAATTTCAAATTGTCAATCAAGAAAACATTTGTTGGAAGTATATAAGCTTGCCAAACTCATTGTTGGGGAGAATAAAGAAACTCTTCCATTGGATATAGTTCCTCTATTTGAAACTATAGACGATTTAGCAGAAGCGCCTGAAATTATGACAAGTCTATATAATTTGCCGGAATATAAAAACCATTTGGCAAGCAGGGGAAATAAGCAAACGATTATGCTGGGCTTTTCTGATGGGACTAAAGATGGTGGCTATTTACAAGCAAATTGGTCAATTCTAAGAGCAAAAGAAGAACTAACAAGAGTTTCTAGGGAGAATAATATTGAGGTAGTCTTCTTTGACGGTAGAGGAGGCCCTCCTGCAAGAGGTGGAGGAAACATGCATAATTTTTATGCTTCCCTTGGGGAGAAAGTAGAAAATTCAGAAATACAGGTAACAATTCAAGGGCAAACAATTTCTGCGAATTATGGAAAACAAGCCTCTTGTACTTACAATTTTGAACAGTTGCTCAGTGCAGGATTGGAAAACCATTTATATTCTGATTCTGAAAATAATCTTAATCTAGAGCAAAGAAATTTAATACAAGAACTGGCGGATAAAGCTTATGGGTCTTATAAAGATTTCAAAAATCATCCAAAATTTGTTCCCTATTTGGAACACGTGACGCCTTTGAAATATTTTGGGATGACAAATATCGGTTCCAGACCTTTAAAGAGAGGAAAGGGAGGTGGATTGAAGTTTGAAGATCTTCGAGCTATTCCATTTGTAGGTAGTTGGGCACAGATGAAGCAAAATATTCCTGGGTTTTATGGAGTTGGAACTGCTATCGAGAAAATAGAAAAAGAGGGTAGGTTAGATGAAGTCAAGCAACTTTACCAAAATAGCTTGTTTTTCAGAACGCTACTTGGTAATTCTATGCAGTCCTTAAATAAATGCTTTTATCCAGCTACTTCCTATTTGAAAGAAGATAAATCATACGGTGAGTTCTGGGAGATTATGTTTTCTGAATACAATAAATCCATAGAAAAGCTAAAGATTGTGTCTGATATGGATGAGCTGATGGGGGATAACCAAGTCAGTAAAAGGTCGATTGCTATTCGTGAAAAAATTGTTTTGCCTTTGATTACAATTCAACAGTATGCGATTCAAAGTATGTTAGAAACAGGGGAAAGTTCAGAATTACTACAAAAACTGATTCTAAGAAGTATGTTTGGAATTATTAATGCTGCAAGAAATGCTGCCTGATGTATCAACAGAATAGATTAAAACCAGAAAAGCCCCGAATTCGGGGCTTTTCTGGTTATGTAAATAGAATATTATTTATTCGAAATTAATCCGTCTTTGATCAACTGGTTTACGACCAATTCAGAAAATGATCTAGAGAATGTTTCAATGGTAGAAGGATTGGTAGTTTCAGATTGTGCTGACCAAACCAATTGTTCTGTATTGGCATCATATAGGTTCATTTCTAAATAATACTTTTTATCAGTAGCATAATAACCAGGATCATACATAACTGGATTGTAGTAAGAATAATACCCATAGAATCTGCCATAATATCCACCATAACCCATTGGAGAGTACATGGTAGTACCAGGTACATATCTGGTTTCGGAAGTCTGATCTAGTAGGGCAACTGT
>NZ_JAHEBC010000033.1 GCF_024642405.1 Algoriphagus sp.
ATATCATCTCTTGTGTTAATGCTTATCATGGGAGTTCGCATGGTGCATTGAGCATTGGAGGGAATGAAATTTTCAAAAGAGCCTTTCTCCCATTATTGCCTGGAATTTCGAATATTCAATATGGCGATCATACCCACTTAGAAAATATAAATTCAGAAACTGCTGCAGTAGTCATAGAAACAATTCAAGGAGAAGCTGGAATCCGAGTCGGTAATAAGGGTTATTTTCAGGCTTTAAGAAAAAGATGTGATGAAACTGGAACGCTTCTCATTTTGGATGAAATTCAAAGTGGGTTTGGTAGAACCGGTAAATTCTGGGCTTTCGAGCATTTTGAAATTATTCCTGATATACTAGTAACTGCAAAAGGAATGGGCGGTGGGATGCCGATTGGAGCTTTTATTGCGAATAAGGAAGTAATGGGAGTTTTCAAAAACAATCCTTTACTGGGACATATCACCACTTTTGGAGGACATCCAGTTTCCTCGGCTGCAAGCATTGCTACCATTGAGATTTTAAAAAATGAATCATTAATTGATCAAGTAGAAAACAAGGCCAATTTGATCAAATCACTTCTTATTCACCCTAAAATCAAAGGAATCAGAAACAAGGGATTGATGATGGCAGTTGAATTTGAATCTTTTGATGTCTTGAAACCTATCATTGATCGGGCCATTGAATTAGGTGTAATAACTGATTGGTTTTTGTTTTGTGACGATTCAATGCGGATCGCTCCACCCCTGACGATTACAGAAGAAGAAATCAGAAAAGCTTGTAAAATAATACTACAAGCAATTAATGAAGCTTAATCTCCTAAAGAACACTAAATAAATTCCTGAACTATTATTCAAGGAATTTATTTAAAGTATTCCTTTCTCAGGATGTCTTCCAGTCACGGTTCTTCCAAAGGCCTTCATCTCTTCAATTTGCTCATCCATTTTTCCGTCAGGATAGATACATGGACCAATCCCAGCCTCTTTCTTTTTATAATCTAGGTATCCCACAACAATTGGCACATTAGCCCCTAAAGCAATATGATAAAACCCTGATTTCCATCTTTTTACCTGCGATCGAGTCCCTTCTGGTGTAACCATAATTACTAATTCGTCCCTTTCATTAAGCATTGATATCATTGCTTCCGTGTAGGTTTGTTGTCTTCCCCCTGGAATTCTTTTCCGATCGATAGCAATTGCACCTAAACCCGATAAGAGCCATCCCAAAGGTCCAACCATCACTTCTTTTTTTATGGTAAATCTTACCGGAATATCCATTAAGAAAAAAGCTGCTCTGGCATATAAAATATCCCAATTCGAGGTATGTGGGATCGCTATTAGAACAGCTTTTTTTAATCCCTCTGGCCAATTGGCATTCAGTGACCAACCAGAGATCCAAAAAACAAAACGAGATAATAACTTCATCATAGACTTACCTTTTTCTTTTCATTATTAGCAAGTTCCAAAATTGAAGGGTTTTCATCAATAAATTGGGAAATTCGGTCGTAACCGGCTTGAAATAATTCAGACGCTTTCTTTATATCAAAAACTCCATACTTACCCAAACCAGGAGCTTCAACGAAAAAGTCACATTTAGATTTACGGCTATACACATTGTAATTCATTGCCATAATCACAGATCGTTCGATCAAACTTTTCATATTCTTTATATTAGCTTCTTCTGGCAAATGGTTGCAATTTATTCCAATCACATAATCACATATACCATCAAGCGGCTCCACAGGAAGATTATTCAATACCCCTCCATCAATTAGGTATTTATTTCCAATTACAATTGGGTCAAACATTCCGGGAATACATGAAGATGCTAAGATGGGATTAATCAACTCTCCTTCAGAAAAATAAATTACCTTTCCCTTCTTTACATCTGTAGCTGCAACAGTAAGTGGGGTTTTCAATTCGCTAAAACTATTGTGCTTTAGGTAAAGTTTGAATAAATCTCCAACGGAATTCATTTTAAGGATTCCTGTCAAAGAGATCGCCGGACGCATAAATTTGAAGTAATTGGTCTCGACTATAATCTTCAGCACTTCTTCCGGTTTATAACCATTGCAATACATCGCACCTACAATAGCTCCCGCTGAAGTGCCACTAACCTTTGTTGGAAATATTCCAGCCTCATTTAGCCCTTTTAATACTCCAAGATGAGAGATTCCCCTCACTCCACCTCCGGATAATGCGATTCCAATATTCAATTTAGATTTCATCAAGTCTGAAAGTTTTATCAAGCCCTACTCCTCTTTCGGTTAATTTGACAGTACAGCACTCATAGAGAGGATCGTGTTCTAAATACAAAATATAACCCTCTCTAGCAGCTTCCTCTAAAAACCTAGACTTCTCATCCATTGTCAATAATGGCCGAGTATCGTAACTCATTACATAAGGGAGAGGAATATGACCAACCGAAGGCAATAAATCAGCCACAAACACAATGGTTTTACCCTTATACTGAATTTTTGGTAGCATTTGTTTATCAGTGTGTCCATCCACAGTGATAAAATCAAATCCTTCAAAAAGGGTTGGTTTCTCTAAATCCACAAAATCCAATTGACCCATTTCCTGCATCGGAAGTATATTCTCTTTAAGGAATGAGGCTTTTTCTCTAGCGTTTGGAACTGTGGCCCATCGCCAATGATCCTTATTTGACCAATAAGTAGCACGAGGAAAAGTCATCTCATATTGTCCATGAGAACCATATCCCACTCCCCCGCCGCAATGATCAAAATGAAGATGCGTCAAAAAATTATCTGTTATATCAGTGGGATGTACTCCTAATTTTAAAAGGTTCCCTTTTAAAGAATCATTCCCATGTAGATAGTAATGCTTGAAAAACCTTGCATCTTGTTTATCCCCTATTCCATTATCTATCAAAACAACCCTATTACCATCTACCACTAGCAAACAACGCATAGCCCAGGTACAGAGATTATTTTCATCCGAATTATTTAATCTTGACCAGATAACTTTTGGAACTACGCCAAACATTGCTCCTCCATCTAGTTTAAAAAAACCTGTATTTACAGTATATAAATCCATAACGTTTAGAAAGAAAAAGCCCGGACTTCAGAAGAAGACCGGGATTGTTAAATTACTCTACCACAACGCCCATCGAGCAGAATTTATCGATACGCTGTTCAATTCTTTTTTCAGGCTTAATTTTATCAAGTTCTTTTAAAGCTTTTAAAATAGTCTCTTTTAAAGTGAGTGACATTTGCTTCATGTCTCTATGCGCTCCACCTAGGGGCTCTGGAATGATATCGTCTACTAAACCGTTTCCTTTCATATCTTTTGCGGTCAGCTTTAAAGACTCTGCCGCTTGTTCTTTGTAGTCCCAACTTCTCCAGAGAATGGTTGAACAATTTTCCGGAGAAATAACTGAGTACCATGAATTTTCGAGCATCATCACTCTATCTCCTATAGCAATACCCAATGCGCCACCAGATGCTCCTTCTCCTATTATTATACAAATCACTGGAACTTTAAGCATAAACATTTCTCTTAAATTCCTTGCAATTGCTTCTCCTTGACCTCTTTCCTCAGCCTCTAAACCCGGAAATGCTCCTGGTGTATCGATTAAAGTGACAATTGGCTTTCCAAACTTTTCAGCCATTTTCATTAATCTTAAAGCCTTTCGATACCCTTCAGGATTCGCCATACCAAAATTCCTCAATTGGCGCTGCTTCGTATTTCGGCCTTTTTGTTGCCCGATGAACATAACGGATCTACCATCGATATCACCTAAGCCACCTATCATAGCCTTATCATCAGCCACAGTCCTATCCCCATGAAGCTCGATGAAATCGCTAGTGATTTCATAGATATAATCTAAAGCATAGGGTCTATCTGCGTGTCTTGAGAGCTGAACTCGTTGCCAGCGGGTCAAATTTTGAAACGTTTCTTTTTTCAAATCCAGGATTTTTTCTTCTAATGATTTTATATCTGAAGTTAAATCTATGTTTCTACCCTGTGCTAACTCCTTCATTTCCTGAAGTTTTTGCTCTAAATCAGCTATTGGTTTCTCGAATTCTAATACCATTTTGGTGATTTTTGGAAGGTTAAAGATAAGCAATATCCCCCTGAGAAATAAAACTTTTTACATAATCACTTTGAAAGCAACTGATTTTCAAGCACTAACTTATTCTGATCAAGAAACTAAAATCTAAACTTCAAACAGGTTAATTCAAAAAATTAGCACAAATGGCTCAATTTCCTACCATTAAACTTTTTAAGGTTTACCATTTAAATGGCCAAGAATGGTGGTTTTAAATTACTCCACTTGCTTTGAGTAAATATTGAATGAAATTTATCTCCTTGAATCAGAAGTCAATACAATTTCTATTATCAATTTTTTTATGGAGTTTTTGCATTAATGATTCAAAAACCTACCTTTGCATCACTCAAAAACGAGGGGATTTGAAAAATCGCTTTTAAACCTTCAATTTTGTTTAAAAACGGAGTGGTAGTTCAGCTGGTTAGAATGCCTGCCTGTCACGCAGGAGGTCGCGGGTTCGAGTCCCGTCCATTCCGCTTACTTTTGATGAAAAAGTCATCAATAATTTCTTTAAAATTTTGGAGTGGTAGTTCAGCTGGTTAGAATGCCTGCCTGTCACGCAGGAGGTCGCGGGTTCGAGTCCCGTCCATTCCGCATAAAAGCTTCGAAGAAATTCGAGGCTTTTTTTGTTTTAAGCACTTTTTATGAGCTATTATACTTATATCATTCAATCCAAAAAAGATCTTTCCTTTTACATCGGATCATGCCAAGACCCTCAAGAAAGATTACTTAAACATAACGGAAAGCATAATGGCTATACAGCAAGAAAACAACCATGGAAATTAGTGTGGATTGAGCTTTATAAAAGTAAGTCTGAAGCTTTTAAAAGAGAGAAATACCTGAAAAAACAGAAATCAAAATTATTTCTCGAAAAGTTAATTTCGAATTCATTGGGAACATAATTCAGCTGGTTAGAATGCCTGTCCCGATGCATCGGGAAGGTCGCGGGTTCGAGTCCCGTCCATTCCGCATAAAAGCTTCGAAGAAATTCGAGGCTTTTTTTGTATCTATCTATCTGCAATCCATTCCGCATTTAGGTTTAGAAATTAACTATCCTTTTTTGTTTCTTAGTACTTTGAGTAGCCATCAATCAAAGTTTAAACTATAGGAAAATGAAACTCCGAATTATTCTTATTCTTTTTTTAATCCCTAATAGTTTCGTCTCGTTTGCTCAAGAAGTTTTCAAACCAGTTGATCTAGTTTACCCTTACGTAGATAGTAGTAATTCACGATGGTTCTTTTTTAACTCAGCTTCTAGGCCTTTTGGGATGGTCAATTTAAGCCCCGATACAGATATTAATGGAGCTTGGGGAAGTGGATACAGATATGAAAGTGATACTATAAAAGGCTTTAGTCATATCCATGCCTGGCAATTATCAGGTCTTTCTGTTTTACCCCTCATGGATTTAAACCTTGGAGCGTCAAGAGATTTTGGATCTCCATTTAGTCATGATAATGAAATTGTTAAACCGGGATACCACCAGGTATTTTTAGAAAGATATTCTGTAAAAGCAGAATTAACCTCCACCTTAAGAACAGGCTTTCATAGATATTATTTCGAAAAGGAAGGAAATCAGCAAGTATTAATACGCCTTGGAGGAATGCTTGGTCCCTCTGAAATTGTAAATGGATCTATTTCACAAAAAGATTCCACTGTTTTTGAAGGGTTTATTGTGAATGGATCAACATCAAGGAGACCTTATGAAACACCTGTGTTTTTCGCAATTAAATTTAATAGACCCGTTCAAAGCTTAAAAGGATGGAATAAATCTGAAATAACCTCAACCTTGAATGAAATCAATGGACCGGACTCTGGAGTCATTCTTTCGTTTGACCATGTCTCAAACGAACTTCTAATGAAAGTTGGGATTTCATATGTAAGCTCTGATCAAGCGATGTTAAACTTGGATGCAGAATTGAGTCATTGGGATTTTGAGCAAGTGATGCAAGACTCATTCGAAGAGTGGAATACTTATTTATCAAGAATTGAAATATCAGGTGGTTCTGAAAAAGCCCAGAAGAGGTTCTATACCGATCTTTGGCATGCACTGCAAGGAAGAAGAACGATTAGCGACGTAAATGGGAAGTATGCTGATATGACATCCGGAACACATTTGACCAAACAAATCCCCCTTGATGATTCGGGAAAACCTAAATTCCGGCATTTCAATTCTGATTCCTTCTGGGGTGCACAATGGACCCTTAATACCCTTTGGCATTTAGTTTATCCAGAAATCACCGAGGAGTTTGTTAATTCCATGCTTCAATATTATCAGGATGGAGGTTTGATACCCCGAGGTCCGTCAGGTGGAAATTATACTTATGTTATGACTGGCGCTTCAAGTACTCCATTTATTGTAAGTGCCTATCAAAAGGGAATTCGTGGCTTTGATGTTCAAATGGCATATGAAGGATTATTGAAAAATCATAGACCCGGTGGTATCATGGAGAAAGCTGGATATGAACATAAGACTTCATTGGGGGGTGGATTTAAATATTATTTACAAAATGGGTATGTCCCTTGGCCTATTCCTGAGGGAAGATTTGGGGCGCACCAAGATGGTCCTAGTTTAACTTTGGAATATGCTTATCAGGATTGGACATTAGCGCAACTTTCAAAAGCTTTGGGAGATACGGGCTCTTTTGAAGAATTCATGGAAAGGTCCAAATATTTCAAAAACACCTACGACTCAGAAAGCGGATGGATGCGCCCAAGAAACGTTTCAGGTGAATGGAAACAACCATTTGATCCATATGAATACAATGCTGGATTCAATGAAGCAAATGGGAGTCAGGCTACCTGGTTTGTACCCCATGACTTGGATGAACTGGCTGAATTAATGGGAGGAAAACAAAAAGCGATTGAAAAATTAAATGAATCTTTTATCACAGCCGAAAAACAAGGTTTTACTTCTGGAACTTCACACTCACAAGAAGCACACCCCGAATATCGAAGGATTCCAATTAATTACGGAAACCAGCCTTCTATTCAGACTGCCTTTATTTTTCAAAAATTAGGCAGGCCAGACTTGAGTCATTATTGGGCAAGAGCTATAGTTGACAAAGTCTATTCAGAATTAAACCCTAATTCAGGATACAATGGAGACGAGGATCAGGGGTTAATGGGCAGCCTGGCTGTTCTTATGAAAATTGGTCTATTTCAAATGAACGGAGGAACCGAAGAAAACCCATCCTATCAAATAGGAAGCCCTATCTTCGACGAAATTATAATTAACCTAAATCCTAATTACTACTCTGGAAAAAAATTCACCATAAAAACAGTGAATAATTCCCCTTCTTATGTATATGTCAATTCCGGATCTTGGAATAACCAAACCTTGAGAAATCTTGAATTACGCCACAATCAGATTATCAATGGAGGTGAACTCATTTTAGAAATGAGTGATATTCCAAATAGATAGAATTAATTGACTAAGTTTTTTTGCCAATTCCAGGAATCCCTTAAAGAATCTTCCAGTGTATATTGGGGGTACCAACCGAGAACCGAATTGATTTTTGTAGTATCTGCCCAGATTTTTACAACATCCCCTACTCTCCTTGGCCCAATTGAATAATTGAGTTTAATTCTATTTACCTTCTCAAAGGTTTTGATAATTTCTAAAACGGTATTTCCATTTCCGGTACCAACATTAAAAACATCATAGAAATCATCATTTTGTTCATTCAAATAACCTAATGCTTTTACGTGGGCATCTGCCAAATCCATAACATGAATAAAATCCCTCACACAGCTACCATCTACTGTGTCATAATCATCCCCAAAAACGGTAATTTTTTCTCTGATACCTGCGGCAGTTTGCGTCACATAAGGGACAAGATTGTTAGGCGTACCATTTGGTAATTCCCCTATCTTTCCGCTTGGATGAGCTCCTACAGGATTGAAATATCTAAGTGAAATAACCTTTATTCCAGCTTTACTTTTGACAAAATCAACCAGAATATCTTCACAGATTTTCTTAGTATTTCCATAAGGGCTTTCAGCATCCTTTCGAGGGGTTGATTCTGTTACAGGTAATTTATCGGGTTGGCCATAAACTGTACAAGAAGATGAGAAAACGATGTTTTTAACACCTTTCTCTTTCATAAAATCTAAAAGTACGATCAATGATCCTACGTTATTTCGATAGTATTTCAAGGGTTCAACAGTACTCTCTCCCACTGCTTTAAAAGCTGCGAAATGAATAACGCCAACAAATTTATGCTCAGAATAAATTTTTTCAAGAGTGCCTTTATCATTACAATCGCCTTCGTAACAAACGACATCTTTTCCTATGATTTCAGCTAATCTTTCAATTACACTAGATTGAGAGTTGGAAAAATCATCCAAAATAATGGGTTCAAATCCTGCTTTTAATAATTCAACAGCTGTATGAGAGCCAATATATCCAGCTCCTCCGGTAATTAAAATCTTTTTCATTTTATAAAAATTAGATCGTAAAGCTATTTAAAACTGTCAGGTTTGAATAATATAAATTCAAAAATCACTGAATTAATATGAAATTTCCTGTTTTATAATCAGTACCAATATTACCTTCTAAAGGATATTCATAGGTGATTTTGTAGGTAAAAGTTCCTGGTATTCCTGGATTTCCTAATTGGTTTCCATCCCAGCCTTCATTTCCGGAATAAACTAATTGACCCCAACGATCCCAAATCAATAATTCGTAAGTAATCGTGCAATTGAAAATCGGTTCATAAGGTCCATCTTTTGGATTAAACCCAGTTGGCATCCGTACCTGAGGTTTAGATTCTTGTACTTTGCCTGTTCCATTCACAGAACAGCCATTTGCATCGATTACAGTCACATTAAACTGACCCGAGGATAATCCGGTAATTCTGGAATCAGTTAGCCCATTTTCCCAGATCACAGTGTAGGGTGCAGTACCTCCCGAAGGGATAACTTCCAAAACCCCATTTGATCCTCCCGGACAACCAGGATTCTCCTCAAAAAAACTTATTTCCAATTGATCCGGACCTGAAATTTCTCCCTCTAAAAGAATACTACAGGATCTGGCATCCATCAAAGTTTCAGTAAAGAGTCCTTTTGGCAAACCACTAACAGTTAAAAATTCTCCATCCCATTCAGAATCATATCCCAAAATCTCATATGGAGCCGTTCCTCCAGCCACTTTCACCCGAAAAGAACCATCAGAACTATCTACACAACTAACGCCCTGTGTTATAAAATCAGGCGAATAAGATAAGGGCTCTAAATCTTCCAAAGTAATAGAAAGATTTACCTCTCCACATCCGGAAAGATCAGTGATTTTAACTTCATAAATTCCAGAAGGCAAATCCAAGGCTGTTTCTGAGTTGAGAGTCGGGTCATGAAGCCATTCATATTTAATTTCTCCTGATCCTTCTAGAGGCTCAAGTATGATCATTCCATTGTTTTCGCCTGGACATGATGGAGAAAGCTTTTCCTTAACACTTACTTCAAGTTCAGGATAGATTATCACCTCCAATTTCTTGGAAATTCCAGAGCATTGAGAATTTGAACTAGATGTCACCTCGTAATTTAAAGACCTATTGGAAGCATCAAAATCCCAGATTACCTGAATTTCCTCAGTTCCTAGACCTGCCTCGATAGTTCCTCCTTCAATTATCCAGTTATAATTATTTTCAATGGAAGGAAAAGGAATTGAATAGGTTAAACTTTCGGACTGTACTCCGCAAATTCCTATTGGACCTTTAGGTAAATCCGGTTCAAATAAATCTGAGACAGTCACTTGAATTTCCTGGATTTCACCTTGACACCCATTTTCCGAATACGGAATTGCTTTTACAGCACCAGATTCCGTTGGATTTTCCCATCTGACAGTTATAGTAGAATCTGTCCTAGACACTTCTGTTCCCTCAAGGATTTCCCAATCAACACGGACAAAATTAGAGGTATTTGAAAAAGTATATAGTATCTCGTCAGCATTGGGACAAAGTGAACTTGGACCAATCAGTTCTCCCTCTATTTTTTTGACCTCAACATCAAATTTGAACTCCTCTTCACTATCACAACTTCCAGAACCGGTAGATGCATAAACAACAACTTCAAATACTCCTTCTTCTTTAAAAGTATGAGCAACTTCTTGACCTGCTTGCTCCGGGCTACCGTCACCAAAATCCCAAACAAAGGTGTTGAACAAGGAATTGTCAGGTATAATTTCCCAAATACCTTCCTTTTCAAAACAGGCAACACGGTCTCCAATTACCTCAAATTCATAAGTGCTTTCAGCCTCAAACTGAACATTCTCCAAACTAGCTCCTACAGAGTATCCATAAGACTCAATAAATCCTACCCCATAAGCATATGCTATAAACCCTTCTGAATTAGAAAGTGAATTAGCTCCGCCAGAAACCTTAATTTGGGCATATTCAAAATCTGGATTCCCTTGAACTGGGGCAAATTGATCTCCAATATTTTGACCATTCAAAAATGTCAAATTTGAGAATCCCGTTGGCACCAATATATTAACAAAATGCTTTTCAATTCCACCGGCCTCCACTGAATTAAAAACCACTGATTTAATCCTTTGATCATTGGAGCTATAAGTAATCATTGCAGGGTCCCCATCGGAGCTAAAATCATTATCGATACTATTACATGCCTGACTTTTTGCAAAAACGGTAACTGCCGTTGGTTTGGAGGTTTCAATGGAAGCTGATTGATCGGCTTCAAAATCTAGTTGCAAAAATTTTCCAGCATTAATGGTTCCGACCACATTCCCATTGACTTTTACTTCCGTATTATTCGCGGAAGCTAAAACCTTGACTAATTCACCTGAAGTTCTCCCCATAAAGGGAATATGGCTATAAGATTTCCCCCAACTTTTTACAGGATAGGCTTGTTGAAACAAATGATCTCCTGTAGAACCACAGCCTCCTACACTTGTTAATTTATTCCCTCCAAAAACAGCAATATTTTTACAATCTGCATTTCCAGAATTAACAACCCGGATTCTTGATCCTGTTAAATCCCCATTTGCTTTTATTTGATAGCTTTCTCCCTTATCGAGAGTAATGCTAAGAGGTGCATTTGCTGGAATAGTATTGACTGTAGCTGTGGAAGTAATAATTTCTATAGTTGTTTGATCTTCGACGGCAATAATAAGAAGTGTACTCTCAAAATTGGAATTATTTCCGGTACCCTGATCTGTATTTATAATTTCGGCATGGGCAGTAACATAATATTCTTTTCCTAAAGCATCAACTGGTAAAATTACAGTTCCATCGGCACTTCTTCGACGCTCATTGTAAGCATAGACTGAAATATCTCCCGTCGATTTAATATAAGCGCTTCGCTTTTCAACTTGGCCAGAACTTCGATGGATCAAATCCAACCCACTGACATATCTTTGAACAAATTGTTCTCCTTTTTTAAGTGAAAATTCTATTTGATCACCATTCACATCTATAGAACCATCGGCATCCTCATTTGCAGAAATAATGATCACTGGATAATCAGGCTGATTGGCTTGCCTGTTATTTTCCATAAATCCTACATAAAACTCCCTACCAATGGTATTAAGCTGAGAAAAGGCATCATTTACAGTAAATAGCAATCCTATTACTAAAAAAATTCTACTTAAATATTTTAATCCCTCCATTGTTAAAATAAACTATCCTCACCTGATCAATGTGAAAGCTCCTCTTTTTTCAATTGTTTGTATTTCGCCTTCAATAGGAAAAGAGTAACTCATCAGATATGAGTAAGATCCTGAAGGAGCCTCATTTCCCGATATCAATCCATCCCATCCTGATGGGCCAGAATAGATTAATTGACCCCAACGATTATAAATCCAAAGCTCGAAATCTATTTCACAATTGGATACACCTTGGAATAACTCATCGCTTGAACTAGGGTTAAAACCTGTTGGCATTCTAACTACCGGAGCGGCCTCTTTTACTTCCCCAACCCCTATGCTGATACATCCAGAAAGATCTCTTACCGAAATATTATAATTACCTCTCGGAACACCAATTAGCTGATTTCCAAATCCCAAAGGATCTTCCCAGGAATAAACATAAGGGCCTTTCCCTCCTTCTGGAAAAGCAAATAACTCACCATTACTTCCCCCTGGACAAGCAGGCTTTTCCATTCTTACTTCTACTTCCAAAGCAGGAGGTGAAGTAATTTCAAATTCAATTGGGATTATACAACCATTAGCATCTTTAATTTCCCAGCTAAACTCTCCTTGAGGCATATCTGTTAAATTCAGAATTCCCATAAATGTTTGTAAACCTTCATATTCAAAAGTGTATGGAGCTGTTCCTCCAGATATTTGAAGATTTAAAATACCGTCAGCTTTACCGTAGCAAGAAGTCGCTTGGGCGTTTAGTGTTATAATTTCAAGAATTTCTGGTTCAACCACCTCAATATTTTCCAGAAACACCTCGCATCCTAATTGATCAATAATTTTCACTGAATAAGTTCCCGCTCCCAATTCGCCTGCATTTAATTGCTTTAATTCAGGATCATGGGACCAAATAATATCATAGGGTTCAACTCCTCCAACAACTACTAATTCTATTTCACCCCCACTTTCACCAAAGCAAGATATTGAAGGATTATTTCCAACTATAACCTCAAAAGATTCAGCAACTGATACTGCCAAAGAAGGAGATTCCCCTGCGCAAGAATTATCGATTAAACTAGAAACAGTATAACTAACCTCACCAACTATTCCGGGCTGATCCCAAACCACCTCCACTATTCCATTTTCAAGAGTGGTTATTATTGAACCTCCTATTACATTCCAATCATAGCCTCTTCCTGGAGAAGGGCTTGGAACAGAATAAAAATGAGAAACATTATTATCGAAACACACCTGTTGTTGACCTACTGGAGCTTCAGCTTCTAATCTAGTATTGATGATAACCTCTTTCGAAATTGTTTCTCCGGGGCATCCATTTGCAGTATAAGGAACAGCTAATATTTTTGCAGAATTATTGGCAGGGCCCCAATTCACCAAGATTGAATCCCCATAGTTTTCTATAATTTCACCCCCCTCGATGCTAAAATCAATCTTTGAAATTCCAGTGGTGTCAGAAAGTTTATAAATCAATTCTTCAACATCTGGGCAGACACTAAAAACACCAACAATTTCTGCTTCATTATTAATTTCCAAAACTTCAACCTCAATAGTAATTTCCTCTTGCTCCTCACATGAATTTGGACTTATAGAAGCTTTTACTAAGATCTCATATTCCCCAGGTTCAGTATATGTATGTGCTACTTCTTTTCCAACTTTAATATCCGAACCATCGCCAAAATCCCATTCAAAATATGTATAGTTCGGATTTTCGGATTCTATTGACCAGATTCCTTCCTGATTAAGACATGCAACATTGTCCCCTTCTACTTCAAACTCATAGCTCGATTCAGTCTCAAAATTCAGATTATCCAATGCAGCTCCGACTGCAAAACCATAAGACTCTATAAATCCAAAACCGTAGACATATCCAATAAAACCTTCTGAGTTAACGATCCTATGTACTCCCGGAGAAATACTTATTCTTGCATAGGAAAAATTTGGATCACCCGGTACAGGAGCAAATCGAGTTGCTACATTTTGCCCATCTAGGAAAGTTAGATTTTCAGTTCCTGATTTCACTACTAAATTAAGGTAGTGGTTGACTATGGAAGGAAGGCTTAAAGCAGTAAAACGAATATCTTTAAGCAATTGCTCGCTAGGACTGTAAGAGATCATAAATGGATCCCCATTTTGGAAATTAGGATCATTGGGTTCATTACATTCTTGGCTTTTTGCAAAAACAGTGACGCTGGAAGGCTTGGAAGTTTCAATTTTTGCGGTTTGATTGATTCCAAACTCAATGCTTAAAAATTCTCCGGTATTGATCGTACCTCGATTTTGACCTCCAATTGTTACTTGAGTATCATCTTCTGAAGCTAAAATCTTGACTAATTCCCCAGAAGTCCTTCCGTTAAGTGCAACATGGACAAATGAAGTTCCCCAGCTATTTATCGGATAAGTTTGCTGAAATAAATTATCAGGTGCCCCACCGCAATCACCCACAGTGGTCCACTTATTACCTCCAAAAACAGCTATCTTTTTGCAGTTATCTGCATTTTCACCTATAACTTTTACACGAGTTCCAGTCAAATCCGCTTTGGCTTTTAACTGGTAACTTTGACCTCTATTCAATGTGATAGAATAAGGAACTCCAGCAGATACGCCACTGTAAGCATTTACAGAGGAAGTAATTTCTATTTCTGTGTCATCCTCAGTAGCTATAACCAGTAGTTCACTTTCATCATTTACGTTTGCCTGAAAAGAAACAGGAGCTGTTAAAAACTCATAATGAGAAGTAATCAAATAGTCTCTTCCCAAAGCTCCCAAAGGTAAAACAACTGTACCATCCGCAGAACGAAAGCGTTCATTAAAAGCATAAACTGCAATTTTACCATTGGAGCTAATATATATTCCTTTATCCTCCACAACACCAGAACCCCTATGAAGCATATCCAATTCTTGTGAAGGAATAGTATGAGTAAATTGTTGTCCTTGGGACAAATTAAATGGAATAGCTCTACCTCTATACTCAATAACTCCAACAGCATCTTCATTGGCAGAAATTACAATTACTGCCTGATCTGGAGCATCTGGTAATATCCGATTGTTATCCATAAACCCTACCCAAAACTCTTTTCCAACGGTAGAGAGTTGTGCTAAAGAGCTATGGCTATAAAAAAGGCAACAAAAAAGAATTAAAATTCCAAGTAAAATTTTCCTCATAGAAACCCGATGGGTAGATAATCTTCCAATATAAACATCCTTCGAAAGAATAGTTTAAACAAACCATATATATAGTGTTTTTTGACGATCAAAAGACTTTAAAGTGGTTAAGCAACAAAAATTTAATTCATATCTTTGCGGCTCAAAAAAAGAAGCGAAACCTAATGATTTCAGTAGATAATCTTTCCCTCAAGTTTGGTAAAAGAACACTTTTTGATGAAGTAAGCGTAAAATTCACTCCTGGAAACTGCTATGGAGTGATCGGTGCAAATGGTGCTGGTAAATCGACATTTTTGAAAATCCTTTCCGGTGAAATTGATAGCACCAGTGGATCAGTTAATATTACCCCTGGCCAAAGAATGGCTGTTCTAAGTCAAGATCACTTCAAATTTGATGAAGTCGAAGTTCTCAAGACCGTGTTAATGGGGCATAAAAAATTGTATTCCATCATGGAGGAAAAAGATGCAATCTATTTAAAAGAGGATTTCTCTGAGGAAGATGGTTTGAGAGCCTCTGAACTAGAGGCTGAATTTGCTGAAATGGATGGCTGGAATGCAGAATCAGATGCTGCTTCCCTCCTTTCCGGATTGGGAATTTCTGAAGACCTGCATTACCTACCGATGAATCAATTGGCAGGTAATCAAAAAGTAAGAGTACTTCTTGCGCAGGCTTTATTTGGTAATCCTGATATTTTGATTCTTGATGAACCAACCAACGATTTGGACTCCGATACCATTGAATGGCTGGAGAACTTCCTGATCGATTTTAAGAACTTAGTGATTGTGGTTTCTCACGATCGTCACTTTTTGGATACGGTATCCACGCACATCGTAGATATAGATTTCTCCAAAATCAAAATTTATTCAGGTAACTACACATTCTGGTATGAATCATCCCAACTTGCTTTGAAGCAAAGATCCGATCAGAATAAAAAGGCAGAAGACAAGAGAAAAGAACTTCAATCCTTCATCGAGAGGTTCTCTGCAAACGTAGCAAAATCAAAACAAGCTACTTCCAGAAAGAAAATGCTTGAAAAGCTAAATGTAGATGAGATTCAGCCATCTTCCAGAAAATATCCTGGTATCATTTTCAAACCAGAAAGGGAAGCTGGAGATCAGATCTTCATGTCCGAAAACCTGGAATTGAAAGCTGATGGCGTAACCTATTTTACAGATGTCAATCTCATGGTTGATAAAGGAGATAAAATTGCGTTCATCTCCAAAACAAAACAAGCTGTGAACAAATTCTTCCAAACTATCATGGAAGAAATACCCACCCAAAAGGGAAGCTTCAAATGGGGTGTCACCATTAACAAGGCTTATCTTCCAAATGATAATTCTGACTATTTCAAGACAGATATTTCCTTAATTGAGTGGTTAAGACAGTTTTCGGGTAATCAAGAAGAAGCTTATGTAAGAACATTCCTTGGAAGAATGCTTTTTACAGGAGAAGAATCGCTTAAAAAATCATCAGTACTCTCCGGAGGGGAAAAAGTCCGTTGTATGATCTCCAAGATGATGCTTCAAAACCCGAATCTTTTGGTCATGGATGAACCAACCAATCATTTGGATTTGGAATCTATCACTGCCTTTAACAATGCAGTAGTTGATTTTACAGGAACTGTATTGATGTCATCTTATGACCACACTTTTGTTCAATCTTCTGCAAACAGAATTGTAGAATTCACCCCAAAAGGAACTATTGATAGAAGAATGCCTTATGATGCCTATTTGGAATCAGAGGAAATCAAGGCTATCAGAGAAAAAATGTATGGAAACCATTAAGTTGTAGAACTTGCTGCTCACCTCAATCATCATCTATCTAGCGATTACTGTCGGAATTGGCGTTTGGTCCACAAGGCTGGTAAAAAGCTCCAATGATTTTGTACTCGCAGGAAGATCCTTACCCTTATTCCTTTCAGCATCAGCTTTATTTGCAACTTGGTTTGGCTCCGAAACAATTTTCGGAGCCTCTTCTGTTTATTTGGAGGATGGTCTTCAAGGAGTTATAGAAGATCCCTTTGGTGGAGCACTTTGTTTGATTCTTTTTGGAATTTTCTATTTACGCCCTATGTATCGAATGGGAGTATTGACAATCGGAGATGTGTTTAAAAGGATCTTTGGTAGGAGAATCGAATTCTTCGCTTCCGTTTTTATGATTCCAGCATATTTCGGATATGTCGCTGCCCAGTTAGTGGCTTTAAGTTTAGTATTAGGTTCTATTACAGATCTGAGTTTGACTGAAGGAATCCTGATTTCCTCCGGGATCGTAGTTTTCTATACTTTCCTTGGCGGGATGTGGGCGATTTCAATCACAGATTTCATACAGACAACTATGATCGTAATAGGATTGCTTTGGGTTGCAATTATGATCGCAGAAGAAGCTGGAGGAATATCTGAAATCATTTCGAAATCTCCTCCGGAAAGTTTTCAATTTTTTCCAGATTCAAACCCCATTTCATGGATCAATTATTTTGGTGCATGGATTATTATTGGTTTAGGAAGTATACCAAGCCAGGATATTTATCAACGGGTTATGTCCTCAAAATCGGAAAAAGTAGCTGTTCAATCGACCTATTTAGCTGGAGGATTTTACTTGACTTTTGGCTTATTACCTTTATTTATCGCATTGGGAGCAAAAGTTCTTTATCCAGAACTATATCTGGAAAATCAACAGATGCTTTTACCTACCATGATTTTGGCACATGGAGGCCTTCCTGTTCAAATCGTGTTTTTTGGTGCATTGATTTCAGCAATTATGAGCACTACTAGTTCAGGGTTATTGGCTCCAGCGGCAATTATATCAGAAAACTTAATCAAGCCATACTATGGGGAAAAATTGAAGGACAAAAGCTTACTTTGGATACTTAGGGCTAATATTGTTTTCGTTGCGATAATTGCAACCGTGATCGCTACTATGGAATCAAACATTTACGACTTAGTAGCCGGAGCTTCCATTTTAATGTTGGTATCTTTATTTGTCCCATTAACAGCTGGCTTGTATTGGAAAAAAGCAAATTCAACCGGAGCCCTACTTGCCATGATAGTAGGTATGTTAGCTTACCTGATTGCAGATCAATTTGAACTCACAATTCAATCTCATATTATTGGTCTGATATTTAGCATATTAGCAATGATAATCGGAAGCTATGCTTTCCCTGTACGAACAATCACAAATAATGAATTATCCTAAGATTACATTAAAAAAAGGGAAAGAGATTTCTCTGAAAAGGAGACACCACTGGGTATTTTCAGGTGCCATTTATCAAATGCCTGATGATTTAAAGAATGGTGATTTGGTCTCGGTTTTTTCTTCCAAAGATGCATTCTTGGGAACAGGTCATTTTTCACATGGTTCCATTATGGTCCGCATCATCTCTTTTGAAGAAAGGGAAATAAATCAAGCCTATTGGAATGAAAAAATAGCTTCTGCATACACTCTGAGGAAAAGCCTCGGATTAACAGAAAATACTCAAACCAATGTTTATCGATTGGTTCATGGAGAAGGTGATTTACTACCTGGCTTAATTGTAGATTTCTATAATGGCACTGCAGTCATTCAAGCGCACCATGTGGGAATGCATGCACATGTGAAGGAAATCGCTCAAGCTATCAAAAACACATATAGAGAAAAGTTAGCTGGAGTTTTTGACAAAAGCGCAGAAACTCTTCCCAAAAATCTTGGACACTCTTCTAATGAGTGGATTATTGGAGAACCAAAAACAGATTTGGTTCAGGAATATGGAGCCACTTATAAAATTGATTGGGAGAAAGGTCAAAAGACAGGGTTTTTCATTGACCAAAGAGAAAACAGAAAGCTCTTGGCGTCCTATTCTTCTGGAAAAAAGGTTTTGAATACTTTTTGCTACTCAGGAGGTTTCTCTGTATTGGCACTAAAAGAAGGAGCTTCTGAGGTACATTCAGTAGATATTTCTCCAAAAGCGATAGAACTTACGGAAGAAAACGTAAGTCTAAATCCAGATATCAAGGGAAAACACAAATCAAAAGTTGCCGATGTAGTGAAATATATCCGGGAAATTGGAGATGATTATGACATCATAGTTTTGGATCCTCCTGCTTTTGCTAAGAATATGAAAGCCCGGCATAATGCTGTTCAGGCCTATAAAAGATTAAATGCAGAGGCTTTAAAGAAAATCAAAGCAGGTGGGATTCTTTTTACTTTCTCCTGTAGTCAGGTGGTTGACAAAGCATTGTTTGCTAATACTATTACAGCCGCAGCTCTGGAAAGTGGTAGAAAAATCAAAATACTGCACCAAGTCACCCAACCAGCGGATCACCCGGTCAATATTTTTCACACCGAAACAGAATATTTGAAAGGTTTGGTATTATTTGTTGAGTAATTCTTCCAAAACCGACTCTTCGTATCTTCTTTTCAACTATTTTCACCTATCAAAAATAAAAAACATGTATACAGGATTACAACACTTACATTCAGGCCTAGCATATTTGGTGCTTTTGGCTCTTATTTTAATCGTTTTATATTCCCTATATGGCTCTTTATCGAATAAAGAATTCACTGATAAAGACCGAAAAATTTCCTTAATTGGTTTCATTCTTTCTCATATCCAATTGACAGTAGGTTTGATTCTTTATTTTGTCAGCCCACTTGGATTTGAGATGTTAAAATCCGGTTCTGCAATGTCTGATCCAGCCGTAAGATTGACAGCCGTAGAACACCCATTAATCAACATCATCGCGATAGTGATAATTTCTATCGGTTACATTCGTGCCAAAAAAGGAGTCATTTCAAGATCAAGGTTCCGAAGTATTTATATGATGTATGCAATAGGGATACTTCTACTTTTATCTAGAATTCCTTGGGCATCCTGGTTAGGATAATAAAATCCGATATTTTCAAAGTCCAGTTTATCAACTGGATTTTTTATTTTTCCAGCGATAGAAACGACAATCTGTCCTTTGATTTTGCCACTTGAATAGACATTTTAAATCTATTTCACATTTTTGCAACTTTGTTTCATTTACACTAGTTTAATCTAGAAATGGAATCTATTTTTGTTTTGTGAAATTTCTAAAGCTTTCCACATATTCTTTAATTCTAATTCTTTTGGGAGCAATTTCTGCTTTTGGGCAAAAATGTGATTTTTCAATTCGTGGTAAAATTTTACACCAAGAAAATAATGATCCGATTGTTGGAGCATATATATGGGTTGTAGAAAGTGCAACAGGAGCAGTTTCAAACGAGAATGGAAATTTTGAAGTCAAAAATCTTTGTGCTGGTAATTATACTTTGACAATTCAATATTTGGGTCATAAGGAAATAAAAGACAGTATTTCACTCAATTCGAATAATTTCAATAAAACCTACAGATTAGAGGAAGAATCTATGGAATTAGGAGGAGTTGAAATCCATGGCCATAAACTAGCTGTACAAACTACAACCTCAGTATCTGCTCTTTATGGGGAAGCATTATTGGAAGCAAGAGGAGAAAGTCTTGGAGAAAGTTTAAAACGGATTTCGGGAGTCACTACTTTTTCTACAGGAAATAGTATTTCCAAACCTGTGATTCATGGTATGCACAGCAATAGGATCATGATTTTGAATAACGGAATCCGATTAGAGGGGCAACAATGGGGTGCAGAACACGCACCTGAGATTGATCCTTTTGTTGCAGATGAGATCACTGTTATCAAAGGTGCAGAGACTGTTCGATATGGACCTGAAGCAATGGGAGGTGTGATTTTAGTTAATCCTGCTCCACTCCCAACCAAAAAAGATCCTAAGACAAATCTCTATTTAACGGGAGGTACAAATGGAAGAATGGGAAATATCTCTGTTTCCCATGCCAATGGCTCGAATAAAATTAAAGGGCTGGGATACCAAGTTCAAGCATCTGCTAAAAGGGCTGGGAACATCCAATCACCAGATTATTACCAAGGAAATACGGGACTTAGTGAACTTAACTTCTCCGGTTCTTTAGGTTATAGCAGTTCAAAGCTTGGAATTGAAGGGTATTACAGTTATTTCAATACTACTCTTGGAATACTCAGAGATTCACATACCGGAAATCTAGACGATCTTATAAGTATTATAGAAAACGGTCGTCCTTTTTCAGATCCTGGATTTACTTATGATATCGTTAATCCAAAACAGGTTGTATCTCATCATTTGGGAAAAGTAAAATCTCATTATCATCTTTCGGATACCTGGAAACTTAATTTCCAATATGGATTTCAGGCAAATAATAGGCAGGAATTCGATAAAAGAAGAGGTGATTTAAATGATAGGGCCAGTCTTGATTTACAGTTATTCACGAATACGCTAGACTTATATCTAGATCATAATTTAAAAAATGAATGGAGCGGAAGTTTTGGGATCAACGCAATTCAACAAGCAAACAGTAATATCCCGGGCACTGGAGTAACTCCTCTGATTCCAAATTATGATATGCTTAATTTGGGATTATATGCAATTGAAAAGTATAGTAAAGGTCCATTAGAAATAGAGGGAGGCTTTAGATATGATACCAGATCTGTAAATACTGCACGATTTGTTGGTTCAGAACTTCAGGAAGCCGACTTGAGATATAATAACTTTTCTGCATTTATTGGCGGCTTATACCAAATCAATCCTAAAATAACTTTTAATTCAAATTTGGGAACTGCTTGGAGACCTCCAAATGTCAATGAGCTTTTTAGTGAAGGTCTGCATCATGGAGCTGCAGCCGTAGAGATTGGAGATGCTGATCTTAACTCAGAAAATTCTGTAAAATGGGTAAATGAACTGGAATATGATGGAGGAAGAACACATTTGGAGATTACAGCATATGCAAATCATATTTCAGATTACATCTATTTAAGTCCTACCGGTGAAACCTATGTTTCCTTGCGAGGTACTTTTAATGTGTATGAATATTTGCAGGCGAATGCATTCTTCTACGGTTTTGATTTCTCCGGAAGCTATGTCTTTACAGAAAGGATCAGTGCCTATGCAAAAGGCTCTATCATTCGGGCTAAAAATACTGAAGAAGATAATTATTTCCCGTTTATTCCATCAGATAGAATGGATTGGGGATTGGCATACCAATTTGGCTCCTTAAGTAATTCAAAAACAAATAAGTTAACGATCAGCAACTTGCTTGTTGCCAGACAAAAAAGAGAACCCGATTTTGACTTGGCTCCTGCTCCACCAGCCTATGCAATTTTCAACATTGCTTACCAAAAACAAATCGCTATAGGTGAGGATAAATTAAACCTTGGTATTCAAGTTCAAAATTTATTCAATGCCTCCTATAAAGAATACATGAATCGATTCCGCTATTTCACCGATGATATGGGAAGAAATATTTTATTAAAAATCAATTATCAATTCTAAACTTTACCAACAAAATGAAGTACTTCAAAAATTTCTACGTTCTATCGGCCATTCTTTTCGCCATGACTTTGGTATCCTGTGAAAGCGAAGACCCTGTTATGGAAAATGATGAAGAAGTTATTACTGATGTTACCTTGCGATTTACTGAATTGGATAATTCAGGTGCTACAATTGGAGATCCTTTTGAATTTGTAGCCTCTGATCCCCAAGGAATAGAGCTAGGATCACCTACTATAGAAACTGTCAATTTAACCAAAGGAAAATCTTATAGGATGGAGATTCTACTTTATAACTCCATTGCAGATGAAGATATTACGGAAGAGGTTCAAGAAGAATCCGATGAGCATCAATTCTATTTCTTGGGATCTGCCTTCATAGGTTCTCCAGTTTTGACTTATACTTATGATGATCCAAGCGGTGAATTAATAGGTTTGAGAGGTAATGTTGTAGTTTCTCAAAGTACAGGATTAAACAATGCCAATATGAGAATTATCCTTAGACATGATTTGGATAAAAGTTTTCCTGGAGCTGATAACCCAAATTTTCAAAATTTCGTAGCAGCTGGTGGAGAAACAGATTTAGATATCACTTTCCCACTGGTGCTTAATTAAAAATACTCCAATTAAAAAAGGCAGCTGATATGCTGCCTTTTTTGATGACTAAAAATTAAAATTTTCAGGAAAAGCTATATTAAATTACTTTTCATTGTAATTAGCTCCAACATTTCCCGCAACCAAAATCACTTCATAATCCGGACCTTCACTCGCAAGATGTACTTTTAGATGGCCGTTGAAAGTTTTAAAGCTTTCATAGTTTATCACATTACCATTTACCAATTCTGTCAAAATAGTTGCTCCAACCAAAGAACTAGCATAGATAGGATTTAGCATAGCCGCCATTGGAGCATCAGGAGTACCATAAGGACCATAATGTAAATGGGCAGGATAAGTTATCGCTTTACTTCCCTTCTCTCCTTTTAAGGTAATTACTAATTCCAATT
>NZ_JAHEBC010000234.1:0-4153 GCF_024642405.1 Algoriphagus sp.
TTTTGCACATGCTGCGAGGTGTAGTGGGTACTGATAATTTCTGGAAGGGAATCCGATCTTATTATGCCACCTATCAAAATGGGAGTGCAAGTACAGCTGATTTCCGAAGGGAAATGGAAGAAGCCTCGGGCCAGAACTTGGGGCAGTTTTTTGAGCAGTGGCTATACAAGCCAGGAGCATTGGTACTAGATGGAGATTGGAGCTATGATGCGGCAAATCAGGAAGTCAAGATTCGCCTGAATCAGGTTCAGGAAGATGGAAGTTTGTTCCAAATGCCCATCCAGGTAGAAGTGCAGTATGCAGAGGAAAAGAAGCAGCTGGATACGCTTCTTGTAAATCAAAAAGGAAATGAGTTTAGGGTGAAGGTGGAAAGAGAGCCGAAGGAGGTGATTTTGGATCCAGGTTTTTGGGTCTTGAAGGAGGCTAGTTTTACCAGAAATATTAAAGAATAAAACGGATGAAGCCTGATTACAGTTTCTTTAATGACCGATCCTACAAGATGACATTATCCCTGTCAGTTTCGATCTTTTTAATGATTTTCCTGCTGATTTTTCAGCCTTTCGGGATTAATAATTATTCTCCAACCCGGGTATTCTCTTTCGAGTTTATTGGAGTGCTTACGCTTATTATGGGATATGCTTTTCTCATTTCTCTTTTTAATGAATTTTTGATTCGCCCGAGGGTTTTTACCAAAGTAAGCTTGGCTAAAATAATTGCCTGGACAATTTGGACCTTTATTTTTATCGGTTCTGGAGTATTTCTGTTATACAATTTTCTAGGAGGATGGCATGATCTTTCTCTGGTAAGTTGGGCTGAATTTGTTCTTGATTTGGCTTCAGTCTGTATTTTTCCGATCGTGGGTACATTTTTTTATTTCCGGTACCATAATCTTAACCAGGCCTACCAACAGATTTTAAGCAATAAGACCGCAACGCTTTCTTCAGATCAAATGATCCATTTTCAGGGGACTGGAATCAATGATAACCTGATCATTTCCTTTAAGGATTTTATCTATGCTCAGGCTCAAAATAACTATGTTGAGATTATTTATAAAAAGGAGGAGGGTTTGGGGAAAGGTTTGATCCGAAGTACCCTTTCTGAGCAAGTAAACAAAATCCAATCTCCTTATCTGGTTCGATGCCATCGTTCTTATATGGTCAACTTGTTCCATGTTCGGGCGATATCTGATGGATCAGAGATGAAGATTTTCCTGAATTACCTTACCCAGCCGATTTCTGTTTCCAAGTCCTACAAGGAAAGCACGCAAGAAGCTATTCACCAGATGAAAAACTTCGATTGAGTTTCAATCGCCCCAAAACTTACAATTCCACCACAAATAGCCAGTTTTCACCCCAAAGGGGCTTATTCCCTCGTCTTCAATTCATTGGATGCCGTAACTAGTAGCAAACAAATCCAACAATTATGAAGACTGAAAAATCATTAATTCGCATTTTCCTGGGACTGTTCTTGATCCTTGGAAGCTTTTCTGTGCAAGCACAATCCAGCCACACAGATACTTTATTGGAATCATTTGTAGAAAGCTTTAAAACTGACCCAATGGCTTTGAGTACCACTTTTGGTATTCAAGTAGGAGAGGGCTGGTGGACAGTTTCTGTACGGAGATTTCAGGAGCCTTATTTAGTAGGAAAAAATAAGCAGTATACTTTTCACAATTTTGGCCCTCACGAGGTCAGCCTAAAAAAAGGTCAACCATCCGAGCCCACTTGGTATTTCCGTTTTGCCGATGAATCCGTTTTGGATAAGATTGCGAGTGGGGAATGGACCGCAACTACTGCCGCTGCCAAATCTACTCCACAAGACATCACGGCTCTGGATATTCTAGATATGGAAGGATATCAATCCACCCAAGGCGCGACTGCCATTGCCTATCAAACCATAGAGCATTTCTGGAAAACCAATCCCGGTGAAGTGACCCGATTCAGTCGAGAAAGTTCACTTCCTAGTCATGGGGCCCAAATTGTGGCGCTCTATACCATGAAAGACAAGCGAATTAGTTGGTTCACTTTAGGGAAAGAGGAAGTTGCTAATGGAGACCGAGGTTTGGAAAAAGGCCAGGTTCCCAACCTTTTTATTATCACTAAAGGAAAAGGAAAAGCTCAAATAGGGGAAGATGAACTTGATTTGGAGCCAGGCATGAGTGTTTTTGTCGGACCTTATGTCAATCATGTGCTATACAATCCCTATGAAGAACCTTTGGAAGGTATTCTGATTCTTTTTGGGGATAATATTGATTATGCCTTAGGTCAATCCTATTTGGACTTTTTGGATCAGGAATATGCCTTTTATGAGAAGAATGAGTATGCCGGGAAGGCAATCGGCCAAAATAAATAGAAACTGAAGGTTGTATTATTTTGATAATATTTTCTGTGGTCGACTAGTAACAAAATAAGTAGTTGTGAGAAAATTACAAATTGCCCTGTTTAATCCAGTCCCAAGGCTTCTAGTTGAAGCTGTTGGAGTTCAGTTTTAAGCAGGGCAAGAGTTTCTGCATAAGCTGGATTCCCGATCAAATTGTTCATTTCAAAGGGGTCAGAATTTAGGTCATAGAGTTCCGCTTCATCAAATCTGAGCCATTTAATGTATTTGAATTGGTCCTTGATGATCACCCGGTAATCCAGTTGGGCAGTCCAGGGAAATGGCTGTTCATTGCTAAAGTATTCTACCAAAGCGGAGGTTCTGATTTCTTTCTCCTGACCAGTGATCAAAGGAAGCAGGGATTTTCCCTGTATGGTTTTAGGCAATGCTAATCCCGCCGCATCCAGTGCTGTGGCTGACAAATCGATTGACAATACCAATCCTTCTACCTTTGCTTTTTTGTTGCCTAGTAGGGGATAGTTGATGATCAGTGGTGATTTGATAGACTCTTCGTAAGGCAATCTTCGCTCTAGAGAAAATCCATGTTCTCCGAAAAAATACCCATTATCGCTGGTCAGGATGATCATGGTATTTTCATAAACGCCCTGCTTTTTGAGTTCAGCGACAATCCTTCCCAGGCTTTCATCGACCGCAAGCATCATTTCAGCGCGTCTTTGGATTGAGGCTTCAGAAACCCCTAGATCCATACTGCTACCCCATCTGGGATCTTCTTGCAGGATAGTGGATCTAAGTTGAAAGGCATTTTGAATAACTGGCTTGTCCGCATCCGCCTCCGCGTTAGGAGAATAGGAGGGTCTTCGTTGGAAGATTTTTCCTTCGTACAAGCCTTGGTGTCGTTCTGCAGGTATAAACTCCTTTGGTACGCTCAGATCTGTACTTCCGTCATTTCGCTGAAAGGATTCAGGATGAATGGCTTTGTGTCCAATGTAAAGGAAGAAATTTTCGGCTGCATTGTTCTCAATAAAACCTACGGCCTTGTCTGTAAATACGTCTGTGGTATATCCTTTTGCCACGTAAGTGCGACCATCCTCAAATAGCAAGGGATCGTAACTGCTGCCTTGTCCTTCCATACATACCCAGTAATCATAGCCCGGCCTTGGTTCCGAACTGTTCCCCATGTGCCACTTCCCGATATGGCCTGTTTTATAGCCGGCTTCCTGAAGGTATTTTGGGAAAAGGTCGAGCATAAAGCTTGCCTGGTCCCGAGAAGTGTTGTCAATAATCCCATGTCTGGAGGGATATTGCCCGGTAAGGATACTGGCTCTATTGGGAGAGCAAAGCGGGATGGCATGATAGGCCCGATCAAAAGTTGTTCCTTCTGCAGCCAAGCGATCAATATTCGGCGTTTGGAGATACGTATGTCCACCACCGCTCCATTCATCAAATCGCATGTCATCCACCACAATTACCACAATATTTGGGCGTGTACTTTGGGCCATCCCTTGGAAGAGGATCAGGCAAAAAGCAAGAACGGAAAGTAGAATTTTCATTTTAGAAAGATTGAATGATATGGGGGCAAAAGGAAACCGAATATAATAAAATACTCAAGGTAAAGTTATTCCCCTAGGGGGATATGGAATCCAAAAAATAGCTGATTTAAGGGAGTTAGGAAATAAACTCGATTCCACTCCCCCTTGAAAAGGGGGTAAGAGGATTAAGAATCTTTAAAAAACTTCAACCTTCCCGTTATGTCTAAGTCCGGCTTTTCTTTTTTTGCCTGGGAAATAAGCTTACCCACTTCAAAGGGGAACTGATT
>NZ_JAHEBC010000234.1:4163-5974 GCF_024642405.1 Algoriphagus sp.
TTGAAGACGGATTCAAACCTGAATCAAATCCCCCTTGAAAAGGGGTTAAGGGGGATTAAAAACCTTCAAAAAACCTCAATCCTTACGCTTTGTCATTTCGACCGCAGGGAGAAATCTCTTACTACTTCTTGTCCTTTTGGCTTAGCCCAAAAGGACCAATCCCGATAGCTATCGGGACAAGACACAGCATCCCGATAGCTATCGGGACTTCCCCCCACAACCCACCGCCGGCCCGCTGCTGTGTCCTCCCACCGCGCCCACAAAACATGGATTGTGGTAAATGATTGATCAGGTATAGGGGGATTAAGAATCTTCAAAAAACATCAACCTTCCCCTAATGTCTAAGTCCGGCTTTTCTTTTTTTGCCTGGGAAATAAGCTTACCCACTTCAAAGGGGAACTGATTCACCTAAAAGGCGAACTAGTTCGCCTAAATGGTAAACTAGTTCAGTAAAAAGGGGAGTGAGTTCGCCTCGGAGGTAAACCAGTTCGGCAAAAAGGTGAACTAGATCAGCAAAAAGGTAAACTAGTTCACCAAAAAGGTGAGTGAGTTCGCCTCAGAGGGAAGTGAGTTCGGTAAAAAGGTGAACTAGTTCGCCTCGGAGGTCAACTGGGGTACTTCCGAAGTGGGAGGGGGTACTTGTGAAGTACCCCCTTGCATCAATTAGAAATCAGATGGGCTGGTAAAAGCAGGGCGAAAAATTATGTTTAGCGAAAGGAAGGACACTTAGAACTTTTGGTTGTTAATGGGATTACAAATCCTGGAAAAATAGGAAAGGGCAGGTGCAAAGTACGCTTAGTGGGTTTAAAAGCTTTTCTACCAATTGAAATTGATTTAATTCTCGCTTTGTAAAAGGGTTGGTTTTGCTATTCACTTTTTTCAAGAAGCTAATAATCAACTACTATTTCTTTGTTCCACTACTGATTAGCATCAGGCCTCAACTTACTCCCCTCTTTCCAAGCTGGTTTTGTTTCCCCATCAGCTACCTTTTCGACCAAGCCATAAAAAAACGTATTGAATTTAGCTGCCGCTTCCCAGTCGATCTTTTGCACAAGATCATCCTTGGGGGTATGATAGCCTTCGCGGTACCATTGTCGGTAAATGCGTTCGCTCTCAGATCCAGGGGCAAAGCCGAAAACAAAATTGATGGCAGGAATTCCGGCTTGGATAAAGTTCCATTGATCAGAGCGTCGGATCAGGTTACGGGCAGGTTCTGGGTCGTTCTGTACTTTAATTCCCATACTCGTCGCCACCGCTCGGGCATCATCCCCAAGGGTAGTTTCATCCAGCGCATGTACGGTCAAGAGCTCCAAGGGAAATAGGGGACGGAGTTGATCGAGGTTGATATTTGCGGCGATGCTTTCTTTCGGAACAGGAAGGTGTTGCATCAGATACTCTGAGCCAAGCAATCCCTTTTCTTCTCCCGTCACAATTGCAAAAATCAGAGGTCTTCCATAACCTTCACCTGCACGCCGCTCGGCCAATTGAATCAGGAGAGCTACATAAGCCGCATCATCCAGCGTACCATTATACAAACTGTCTCCATCCACTGGGGTACCGTAACCATAGCCATCTAGGTGTGCGGTGAGCACAATCGCCTGATTGGCAAGACTAGGATCGGTTCCTGGCAGGCGGGCAAGGATATTGGAGGATTGGAGGCTGCGCTCAGCTAGGGTAAAACTTGCATTCAGGCGGTCAGGCACCTCAAATGTAGGAAGTGGCTTACCCTGACTACCCAAGTCGATCAGTTCTTTTGCATTTTGACCACTGCCTTCGATGAGTTTTTCTAAGGCATCCGAACCAGCATTGAT
>NZ_JAHEBC010000235.1 GCF_024642405.1 Algoriphagus sp.
TTAGGAAAGTGGGGAATTACAGCTTTTATCATTGATAAAACCATGGAAGGTTTCACCAGCAGTGATGTTAGAGATAAAGTGGGAATGCGTACAACTCCCATGGGAAATCTCTATCTAAAGAACTGCTTTGTTCCTGATGAAAATCGATTGGGTAGAGAAGGCTCCGGTCTTAGTCTTTTCAGTTCGGCAATGGAATCAGAGCGTGGTTATATCTTTGCAAGTCAAATAGGAAGATTGGAGAAGCAATTAGAACTTTCAATCGCCTATGCCAACGATCGTAAATCTTTCGGCCAAAGTATTGGAAAATTTCAGTCTATATCCAATCGTATAGCCGATATGAGGCTAAGACTTGAAACCTCAAAAATGCACCTTTACAAAGTGGCTTATCTAGATAAAAATGATCTACCGTTAATGCGGGAAGCTGCTATGGCTAAATTGTATATTAGTGAGGCTTTTGTGGAATCCAGTTTGGATTTTATAAGAATTTTTGGAGCCAAAGGAGTTGTGACAGAATACGAAGTAGAGCGCGATCTCCGTGATGGATTGGGTGGATTAATTTACTCAGGCACATCAGATATTCAGCGGAATATTATTGCTAAATTGGATGGTTTACTATGAATTCAAAGAGTCAAATATTAAGTGAACTCATCGCTACTGGGGCAAAGAAAACTCCCAATAAAGTCGCTTTTAAGAGTGCTGAAGGCAAAATTACCTATCAAGAGTTGGAATCCAAAAGCAATCAATTAGCAAATTGGCTTGTGGAAAACCAAGTGAAGAAAGGAGACCGTGTCGGCATACTTATAGAGAAAAATATTTACACTTCATTTGCAGTATATGGCATCTTAAAAGCAGGAGCAGTATTGGTTGCCTTGGATCCCAATCAACCCGCCGAAAGACTCGATTCCATCATAGCCGATTGTAATATTAAAATCATTCTTACAATCCCTACGCATCAAAGGATAATAAATAAGATTGATACCCAAGAGTTACTTCTGGTAGGCTCTGATCCAGGTGTATCCTGGGAGAATCTATTTCGATTGGCAAGTGACTCTCCATTAGATTTAGAAATCAAGCCAAGTGATCTTGCCTACATTCTTTATACTTCTGGATCTACCGGTGAACCAAAAGGAATTGTCCATTCCCATGCAAGTGGTTTGGCTTATGCAAGGCAATCTGCCTTACTTTATGAAGTTTCCGAGAATGACATAATTGGCAATGTAGCCTCATTACATTTTGATCAAAGTACATTTGGATATTTTTCAGCAATTTATGCCTGCTGTACAACTTATATTTTTGGAACCAGCGAACTTGTCATGCTGGGAAGTTTCTGTGAGGCTGTAAGAACAAATGGAATTTCCATTTTGTATTCTGTTCCTTCACTCTTCATTTCATTAGTTGAAGGTGGCTTTGATCTGGATTTTCCATCAGTAAGATGGATTAAATATGGAGGAGAATCCTTTCCTGCAATCAAGTTAAATGAATTGCTAAGTAAGGCACCAAAAGCGAAACTTTCCAATGTTTATGGTCCTGCAGAAGTAAATCAATGCACTTATTTTACGATTACTGAGCCTATTGAACCAGAAAAAGAGGTACCGATCGGTCAGGTCTGGGACAATACGTCTTATTTAATTTTGGATAAGGAAGATCAACCAGTAGCTCAAGGTGAACAAGGAGAGCTTCTAGTTCATTCAATTACGATGATGTCTGGCTATTGGAATAATGATCGCCTGAATGAGAAGTCTTTTTATATTGATACAAAAGAAGGCAAAGAAATAAAGTATTATCGAACTGGAGACTTTGTCTATTTGAATAAAAGTAACGAGTTGGTATTTGTGGGGAGAATGGATCGTCAAGTGAAGATTAGTGGTTATAGAATTGAACTTGGAGCAATTGAACAGGTTTTAATAAAATGTCCTGAGGTAAAGGATGTAGCCGTTTTTACTTGTAAATCCAATGGAATCCGAGAATTGTGTGCTGCAATAGTTCCCAAGGAGAGTTCTTTGGATACTGATTCATTGAGAAAGAGGTTATTAAAGCTTCTACCAAAGACAAGTATTCCAAAACACTTCTTTGAGGTACAGTCTTTGCCTCATTCAGGAAATGGTAAAGTTCATTACCAAAAGTTGGAAAAACAGTTTTCTAATTAAAATAGAGAGTTGATATAAATTATGCTTAGCCAGGATCAAATCAATACATACGAGCAACAAGGATATTTGCAAATAAATAATTGGCTGGAAGGTGAAGAGTTAGATCAGATCGTTCAGGCAATAGAAAAAATGGAGCAATTGGATGGGCCTGAGTTTTTCAGGGAAAAAAGTTCCAAGAAAATCAGGACTATTTTTGCACCCGAAAAATTTGATTCTTCCATTTTAGCCTTACTTGAAAGCTCCTCTTTACCGAAAATTATTGAGCAGCTTTTGAAAACTGACTTCTATCTGTTTCAGTCCAAACTGAATACAAAAAGTAGTCTTGAATCAGGAGTTTGGAGTTGGCATCAGGATTTCAAATTTTGGAAAGAAGATGGTATGATCGCCCCAAATGCTCTGACAGTAGCTATTTTATTGACGGACGTAGATGTAGCAAACGGCCCAATTTTGGCTATCCCCTCTTCCCAAAAGGAAGGAGAAGTTGAATCATATCTGAATAATCCAGATGGAGTTCATGATGAGAATCTAAAGTATATGATTTCTCAGGGCACCTTATCTGAAATGGTGAATAAATACAGCCCAATTATTCCATTAACCGGCAAAGCAGGTGATGCCCATATTTTCCATTGTAATTTGCTTCATGGATCTTATCAAAATATGGGAGTAATTGATAGAAAACTTTTAATGTTTACATTCAACCCCATTGACAATATCAAAGAAGTTTCAAATCCTAGACCAGATTATATGGTTAAAAGAAACCTAACAGCATTAAATCCAAAGTAATGGTCGAAGAAATTACTAATTACATAAATGAGGAAATTGACGTCCTCGTCAGCCAAGAAGAGGAATTATTAAGCAGTGGTTTGATTGATAGCATTACTATCATGAAACTTATTGCTCATTTGGAAGAGACGTATGAGATTAAAGTCCCACCGCAGGATATGGTGATAGAAAATTTTAATACTGTTTCATCCATTACAGAATATATTGCCCAGCAGCAGAATAAATAAATAAAGATTGCAAGTAACAAAAGACTCCATTTCCAGCCTTACGGGAAGTCAGCAAAGTATTTGGGCTAGTCAGAAAATCGATCCTAGCTCAACTTCAAATTACCTTCCACATACATTTGAATTTAGTGGAGAAATTGATTCACATGCTTTCAGCGAGGCTTTTAAGCAACTGATAGCCAATAATGATTGCCTTCGAACTGTTTTTCATGAAAATGAAGATTCGGATGTTGAGCAAATCGTATTGGACCAACTAGATTTTGACTTTTCTTTTGAGCAGATTTCTTCATCGGAACTTGATTCGTTTATAGAATCTCGGATTCACATCCCAATTGACCTTACTCAAAGATGTTTTGATTCCATCCTTTTAAAGGTTAGCGAAGGTAATTTCATTTGGTATTTGAATATGCATCACATCCTTGCTGATGCTACTACTTTTAAGGTCCTTTTTGATGAAATGGCCAAACTTTACTTTGCTAAGCTAAAAAAGCAAGAGGTTGATTTTGGACAAAAAGCAAGTTTTGAGGAATACAGAGAGTTTGAACAGAAAAAAAGAAATAACAAAAATACCCCAGCTGCTGAATATTGGAAGTCCAAAGGGCAAGTTCCAACGAAGGAATTATCCTTATATGGAAATCGTAATTCACAAACCCAACCAAAAGCTACAAGAGTTAAAATCCCAATAAGCGCTGAATTGAAGGTTCTTTTGGAAGAAAAACTCACTACGGAAGGATATCGATCTTTTAATCCAGACCTTACAAAATTTACTATTTGGTCGACTATTTTCGCTGCCTTTATCTCAAGAATTTCAGGAGAGTCGGTCATTCGATTGGGAAGCCCCTTTCCGAATCGGAATCTCAGTAAATTTAAAAATACTGTAGGCTTACTTATTGAGGTTTTACCCATTGACATTCATATTGATCATGAAGAATCTTTCCAAAGCTTATTTGGCAAGGTTAGACAAGAGCTTTTCGATTTTTTCAAAAATGGTTACCCCGGTGCTCAAACCATGGAAAGCTCAAGAGGAATCCATCTTGTAGTGAATTACATTCCGCTTTATTTCGGTGACTTTGGAGGAATTCCAACCAAAACAAAATGGCTATTTCCCGATCAATTAGACTCGGGTCATAGACTCCGTTTTCAGGCTTTTGATTTCAATGATAAAAGAAACCTTGATTATTATTTCGATATCAATGAAGCCTATTTTACTCCTGCTCAGATTGCTCTTCTTCCATTCCATTTCGAGAAGATGGTTCAGGCATTTATCAAAGACGATCTATCCAGAATTGCAGAGATCAAGCTAGTTTCAGAAAAGGAAGAAGAACAGCTCATTTCAATTAAAAAAGGAAATGAAAGAAAGATCCCATCATTTGATAAACTCCTCCAGACTTCATTTGAACAAAGTTCAAATAATCAAGCTTTAGCTTTGGGAGAAAAATCGCTTTCCTATCAGGAATTAAATTTATTGTTAAATAAAGCAATTCAAATACTTAAAAAACAAGGAGTTAAAGAAAAAGATGTGGTCGTGGTTCATCAAGAAAGGTCCATCGATTATATAATATCTATCCTAGCCATCCTACGATTAGGAGCCACATTTGTCCCTATTCCTGTTGATCTTCCTAAAAAACGAATTGAAGGAATTTTAGAAGATTTGAATCCAACACTAATTATTAGTTCTTCTTCAGAATTTGAATCCTTTTCTGTAATAGATTTAAAGCTTAAAGATCTACTTTCTTATAAATTGACAGATTCCGAACTGGATCTAAATCTTGACTCGAATCGAACAGCTTATATTCTATTTACTTCTGGTTCTACTGGAAAACCTAAAGGTGTTGAAGTATCGCTCCCCTCTTTGTCAAATTATTTAATTGAAGCTAAAAATTTGTATAGTAGAGAACAAGAAGTACATATGCCCTTCTTCACCTCTATTGGTTTTGATTTAACTATCACTTCCTTATTTCTTCCACTTATTACTGGAGGGACTATTTATATTTATTCTGAAGGGAAAAGTGGCCCAGATGTATCTATCTTGGATGTAATTAAGAACAAAGAGATAAACACGATTAAACTTACTCCTTCCCATGCGAGAATAATTCAGGAAACTTCTTTAAAGGAATCAGAGCTGAAAACAGTGATTTTTGGAGGCGAAAACCTTGAAACAAGTCTTGCTACAGCTTTTAAAAATAATCTACCGGAAGGGGCAGAAATTTTTAATGAATATGGGCCAACGGAAGCGACGGTAGGTTGTATCGTCCACAAATTTGATTTGGCTGAGAAAGCATCCTCTGTTCCTATTGGAAAACCTATTGCAGGATGTTATTACTATATTTTAGATGAGAGCTTAAATCCTGTTCCCCAAGGTGTACAAGGGAACCTTTTCCTCGGAGGTGAAGTGCTAGCCAAGGGATACTATAAAAATCCAAAGCGGACTTCAGAATCATTTATAGATGATCCTTTTCAGGAAAACCAAAAGATTTACAAAACCGGAGATCTGGTAAGGTTAAATGCTTCTGGAATACTGGAATATTTTGGAAGAATTGATGAGCAGATAAAACTAAATGGAGTTAGAATTGAATCGGCAGAACTGGAGATTTTACTTTCTAAGTTTCCTACTATCGAAGAAGCCCATATTGTTGTAGCTGACTCAAATGAAGATTTATTTGAAGCACCTGATTTTTACTGTAAGAACTGCGGAATCCCATCAAATTACCCGGATGCTTCCTTTAATGAAGAAGGAATCTGCAACTTGTGCGAATCTTTTGAAGAATACCAGAAGAATGTTTCCTCTTACTTTAAATCCATTGATAACCTGAAATCT
>NZ_JAHEBC010000236.1 GCF_024642405.1 Algoriphagus sp.
TACAGTATCTCTTACATCGTAAACCAATCCGTAATTTGCCTTAAGCAAACTGAAAATAGGCGAAGTTCCGGCATTAGGATTCATAGGATCGATTTGATCCAATTGTGCCTCCAATGCATTTCTTAAAGAATCTTCAGGGGACAAATTTTCTGTAGAAACAGAATCAGAAGCTGCTGCTGGAGAAGCTTTTTGATCAGCAAGATATGCCGTATTGATAGCTTCTAAAGATCCTCCAAACTCATTCACTTCTGCAACTTCCCAGAATTGAAGTTTGGCAACTCCTTGCAATAAGTTTCTTACACGCTCCTGATTGTCTACTCCAGGAAGTTCGATTTGAATTCGGCCTGAACCTTGAATTCTTTGAATATTTGGTTGGGAAGTACCGAATCTATCGATACGTGTTCTTAAGATATTGAAAGAACGATCAATTGCATTTTCTATCTCAGTATCAATGATATCAAGAATTTCTGCATCTGAAGTTTCAAGTGAAATTCTCCCTCTGTTCGCTGCAGTAGCGAAAATTGAACTTAGATTTTTATCCGGGCTATTCGTTTGCCAAGCTGAATAAAAAAGATCAACAAACTTTTCGTCTGATATTTTTGCAACTTCTTTTGCCTCGTCTACTGACTTGTTAAAAGCTACATCTTTTGGATTACCCGCGATTCCCTTCACAATTTCTACAGGAGAAACCGCCAAAGTTACGTGCATTCCACCCTGAAGATCCAGACCAAGACCCAGTTCTGTCTCTTTTACTTCTTGATAAGTATAGTCAGCGCCTAGAAAATTATAAACTGGCTCTCTCCAAACAGAGTCGAGATAAGCTCTTCTCAAGGCAAAATCAACATTACCGGAAGCATCTGTCGCATAAGCTTCTGCCTTTTGTTGAACGTTATTTGAAACAAATGTGAATGACAAATAGTACAGGCAAAGCGCTGTAACAATCACTGTCAATAACACAATGACACCTTTATTTTGCATAAGGATTAGGTATTAATTATTAGAATTATAAATACAGATTTGATTTGTTCCTAGAAATAAGGAACCGAAGAATGAGGTAACAAGAATTAATTTCAGGGACCTTTGGTCGAGATTATCCGTTCAAAGAGGATTTCGACGAGTTGGTTAGGATGAGGTAAAGTACTAACCTCAATATGAAAACCTGGGTTGCTTTCCTGCTCGATCTGATAGATCAAATACAAAACAGTATGCGAAACATGTACTACAAATGGAACGACCGCATCTACTGCGCCATTCAAAAAAGTTTGGTTCTGATCCTGATCTGGCTGATTATCTTGCTGTTCTTGCGAAATAATATTTGAAGACTCAGGAATATATTCAACACTTGATATAAACAAACAAAATAGCAAAGCCAGCATCACCGTGATGCGCTGTTGGAATAATTTGCTATTTCGATTTCTTTCTTTCATGCCGCGCAAATATAGGTAATATTTGAAATTCAACCGAATTAGTCTGGTTTTTTTGAAAATGTCACTTTCCAGACCTCGCTCTGAGATAGCTTCTAATGACTTCCAAAGCTTTATCAAAATTATGATTGTTAGGGACAATCAAATCTGCTTCATTTTTAAAAGGCTTTATATACTTTTCATATGTTGGCATCACATGCATTTCATAACGATATAAAACATCGTCCAGATCATATCCTCGCTCTACTTTATCGCGGATTATTCTACGTTTTAGCTTGATATGGTCTTTGGCATCAATAAAAATCTTAAGATCAAGCAAATCAGCTAATTCAGGATAATAAAGCACAAAAATACCCTCAACAACCACTACTGGGGCAGCATGGAAAGTCAAAATTTTTGGAGTCTTTGAGGCATTATTAAATGTATATTCTTCTCTCTGAACAGATTCACCGGCCTGAATTTTTCGTATATCAGATGCATATTCTTCAAAATCTATGCTATGAGGTGTATCAAAATTATGAATCCCTTGAGAGTCTATTGGCTGAAGATGTCTTGGTTTATAATAATTATCCTGAGAAATTAAGCAAACTTCACCTTTTTCAAAAGTGCTTAATAATTTCTCCAAAAAAAGGGTTTTTCCTGAGGCAGAACCTCCCGTTATCCCAACGATGAATGGCTTTTTCATAAGCTAAAGTTAGAGTTTTTTATACCCTTTCTCAGAATTATACTTGGTTCAAAAAATCGATCAATGCTCTTACAGCCTTTCCTCGATGGCTTATTTCATTTTTTTTCTCTAGACTTAATTCGGCAAATGACTTTGAAAATCCTGTTGGTCGAAAAATAGGGTCATAACCAAAGCCTCCTGTTCCAGTTCTTTCTTTTAGAATTTCTCCCTCAGCTACACCTTCAAATTTATATTTATCATCTCCTATCAATAGAGCTATCACTGTTTTAAATCTAGCTTTCCTAATTGATGAGTTTTCGAGTTTTTTGAGAAGTAAATCAATATTCCTTTCATCACTTCGAGGCTCACCTGCGTATCGGCCAGAATAAACACCTGGTTCTCCTTCTAAGGCGTCTACCTCCAAACCGGTATCGTCTGCAAAACATTCCACATTAAAATGTTCCTTAACGTATTGCGCTTTTTGGAAAGCATTATGTTCTAGCGTGTCACCAGTTTCGGGGAGTTCTTCTTTGCATCCAATTTCTTCCAGAGATAAAATCTCAATCTCTTTTCCAAGAGCAGCTTTAACTTCCCTTATTTTGTTCTTATTGTTGGTTGCAAAGCAAATCTTCATAAATCAAAAATAGAATATCCGAAGAGAATTTCATTCATTATTCTTCGTGATTTCATACCGAGAATTTTGAAAACCTCTTTCATTTTGCGAATTAATAGTTGAAAACCTTAATTTTCGGAATTATCATTTTATTCGATTAGATGAAAAAAATCACTGTTTATTGCGGATCTAGGAAAGGTGAAAGTCCCATTTATGAATCTGCCGTAAGGGCTTTGGCCTTGGAAATGATCAAAAGAGACTATTCTCTGGTTTACGGTGCTGGAAGAGTCGGGCTCATGGGAGTCATTGCTGATGAAATGCTCCAAGCTGGAAAAGAGGTGATAGGGATCATCCCTCAAAAATTGGTAGACCGGGAAGTAGCCCACAATGGCTGCACTGATTTGGTGATTGTGGAGACCATGCGCGACAGGAAATGGCTAATGGCGGAGCAAGGAGACGGTTTTATTGCTATGCCGGGAGGGATTGGTACTTTGGAAGAGCTTTTCGAAATCATGACTTTAAATCAGCTGCATTACATTCAAAAACCACTTGCCCTTTATAACGTCAATGGATATTATGACAAATTGGTTGGTTTCTTGAATCATGCCATGGACCAAGGATTTCTTTATGGAGAGCAAGAACAAATGTTGATTATTTCGGATGATCCCGTTGAGATATTGGATAAACTTGCTGCATATCAGCCTAAAGGCAACGCAGATTGGTAAGAAGCCCTAACCCTTCGATTTTAAAGAGAAATAAAATTTTATAAAAAGTTATTTAAAATCATCCTAAAAAGATAATTTCTTATTTTTGCGCAGCAACAGTATAAAGATGATTCAAAAACTTTTTCCACTTGATAAAAATTACATCCTCCGCCAAGCTCAATCAGAGCTGGAAGAAGCAATGATTGATAGAATGGTTTTTGAGTTAAAACGCTCTTATACTTTTTTATACAATCCACTGAGGCTTTTAGACCAAACTTTTATTCAGATTCTGGATACCTTTGACTTTCCCCGTGAAAGAGTTCGAATGATCTATAGGCAGCTTTGTGGAATTTATCGGTACAAGCACGGGGATAATCAGTTAGAAATGCTTTTTGATGGCCGAACACATCTTGACAAATTCAAAGAAGATTGGTCTGAGGCCTTAATTTCTCATGTTCAGGAGCTGGGAATTTATGAGCAATATGTGAAAACTATGCTTCGAATGACTTTGCTCTATGATACTGAAACTCGAGCAGAGTGGGCAGAGAATCATTGTAAAGCTTTTATCAACCAACATTTTGAACTGAAAGTGGTCAAAAGACAAGGCGAGCTTCGACTTAAGGTTGGTTAACTCTGGTCTTTCTTACATCTTTATCCTATAGATTTTTAGAAAAATTTAGTTAGAGGTGTTTTTGACTTCAACCAATGTTTCTGACTTTCTCTATACACAAAAACTCGCCAATATCTTACCGAGCTTTTATGTTACTGATTACTGAGACTGAGCACAGCATACTTTGACTGTCCACAGCCAACTCCTATTTCCCCCATTCTGTATGAAAAATCCCCTCTCGATCAATTCGCTCATAGGTATGAGATCCGAAATGATCCCGTTGCGCTTGGATTAAATTAAGAGGAAGCCTACCAGATGTATAGGCATCGAAGTAACTCAAAGCTGAAGAAAGGCCAGGAACAGGAATTCCGTTTTTCGCAGCGAAAGCAACTACTTCGCGAACTGCGGGTAAAGTATTCTGAACTTTCGGTACAAATGAAGGTGAAAGCAGTAAGTTGGGAACAGAGTTATCAGCCGTATAAGCCTCAGCAATATCAGCCAATAATCCAGCTCGAATGATACATCCAGCTCTCCAGATCTTCGCAATCGTTGACATGTCTAAATCATAGCCGTAATCTTTAGATGCGTACATCAGCTGATGCAATCCTTGAGCATAGGCAATAATAAAAGCAAAATATAAGGCTTGTTCTGCCTGAGTGATTAATTCCTCTTTTGAAATGTGAGCTACTTCTGGACGAGAATATAATTCGTCAGCAAGTACTCGCTCTTCCTTTAAAGCAGAAATCTCACGCATACTGACCGCCATATCTATGGTAGGAACTGGAATACCTAAATCCATTGCATTTTGAGAAGTCCATTTACCGGTTCCTTTTTGCTTGGCTTTATCTAAGATCATATCCACCAGTTCAGCAGAAGTTAACTCATCCTTTTGAGTAAAAATCTCAGCTGTTATTTCGACTAAAAATGACTGTAGACGTCCCTCATTCCATTTGGAGTAAACTTTGTGCAATTCTTCATTACTTAATCCACAAGATTTTTTAAGTAAATCATAGATCTCCGAAGTCAGTTGCATCATGGCATATTCTATCCCATTATGCACCATTTTCACATAATTACCTGCCGATTTTGGACCCAGGTAAGCCACACATGGTTCGCCTTTATATTTGGCAGAAACTGCTTCGAAAATAGGCTTTACATGGGCATAGGCTTCTTTATCACCTCCAGGCATAATGCTAGGCCCTTTTCTGGCACCTTCCGCTCCACCAGAAACTCCTGAACCGAAGAAGTGAATTCCTTTCTCTTTTAAATAAGCTTCTCTTCTATCAGTATCTGTAAAAAATGAATTTCCTCCATCAATTATAATATCTCCTTTTTCCAAGTGGGGGATGAGACTTTCAATCGCTTGATCTACAATTTTTCCTGCTGGAACTAAAAGCATGATTTTTCTTGGCGTGTTTAATGCCTGAACAAAAATATTGATATCTGTAGATGCGCTGACTTTATTAAGATTTCCGCCTTCTGTCTTTAAAGCCTCTACTTTTTCGCTATCTAAATCATAGCCAAAAGCCTTAAAATTATTATCAGCCACATTCAATATAAAATTCCGACCCATTACTCCTAGACCTACCAAGCCAAAATCGTAGTCTTTATAATCCATTTTCTAGTTCTATTGTGCTTAAAATTATCAAGGCAATCATTTTAAATCTTATACTGATTAAAATAAATAAGCCTTAATTTTGCGATTGCATGACAAAATTAAATTAAAGTGGCAATTGTTTACTTTTTTATCCCAATCAATTAACCCAGTTCTTAAGAAATTACAATTACAAAATGCTTAGTTGGAAGGATTTTGAGAAATTATTTGAAGGGGTCACTAAAATGAACCTGTTTCCTTTCAATTTACTTTTGTGTTCTAGGAATTAAAATAAATTTGAAATAAGTGCCGAAAATATAAACCGACATATGAAAAAAACCTTAAATCAGATGCT
>NZ_JAHEBC010000237.1 GCF_024642405.1 Algoriphagus sp.
TTTTCCCATTAGCACGGGACTCAAATCAAATCCATCATATATTCGATCATCTGGTTTTGGAGTATTTGAAAGGCTACAAAAAGTAGGAAGTAAGTCCAATGTACTTCCAATTTTAGATATAACGCCCGGTTTTACATTTCCAGGTCCCCAAATAATAGTTGGAACGCGTACTCCTCCTTCATAACTTGTTCCTTTTCCTCCAAATAGCCCACCAGTACTTCCACCTTGCTCATTATAAACTAACCAAGGCCCATTATCAGTGGTAAAAACCACATAGGTGTTTTTGTCTAAACCTTCTTTTCTTAAGGTAGATATTATCTCACCAACACTCCAATCTATTTCTTCAATAACATCTCCATACAAGCCTCTTTCGCTTGTTCCCATAAAATCAGCACTGGCAAACAAAGGGACATGTGGAAGGGAGTGCGCCAAATAAATAAAAAATGGATTTTCTTTATTTTCTTTTATGTATTTGATTGCTTCTTCTGTATATCGTTTGGTTATGGTATTTTGATTTGCCGGGCGTTCAATAATCTCTTCATTTCTCATTAATGGTACATTGAAGTACTTATAATCTGGTTCTGCAAATGCTACTTTAGCAGAAACATCATTTATCCGATCCATATCATTACTATAAGGGATTCCAAAATAGGAATCGAATCCATGACTAGTCGGTAAATATTGTGGTAGGTGACCTAAATGCCATTTTCCTATTGCAGCAGTACTATATCCGGAACTTTTAAGCAATTTGGCAATGGTGTATTCTGATGCAGGTAGTCCTCCATCGGAATCAGGAAATAATACTCTTCTGGTATTACTGAACATGCCAGTTCTAACCGGCAATCGACCAGTCATAATTGCTGATCTGCTAGGAGTACATACGTTTGCTGCTACATAAAAATTTGTCCACTTTTGACCTTCCATTGCCATTTGGTCAAGATTTGGAGTTTTGATTGTTGGATGGCCAAAAACACCTAAATCTCCGTAGCCCTGATCATCTGTAAAAATTATAATGAAGTTGGGTTTGTTTTCTTGAGAGTAAACAGTGTTGAAAGAAAAGAAAATTAGGATTAGCAAAAGAGAAAAGATGGATTTGTAAAAAGAGGTCATGGGTTTGGCGGTTTGGTCAAATGTGCTTTTCCTTGAAGATACTTACTTTTGAACGATTGACAAGAGAAGTTCTGGCTCATCAGTAGTGATAAAATCCGCTCCCATTTCCAGTAACCATCTCATATCTTCTTCTTGGTTTACAGTCCAGGCATTGACTGTTAATCCCAAGTCTTTGGCTTCCTTGATCCAGTGTGGGTTTTTCCTCAACATCCCGATGTTATAATCAAAACCAAAAAAACCCGCCTCCTTTAATTCTGCTGGGGTTTTATCACCTGTCAGATAGGCAACATTCGCTTTTGGATCAGACATAATTACTTTCAATCCACCCTCATAACTAAAGGTGATATAATCCACCCATTTTTGAGCTTTCATTTTCTTAACAGCCAAAACTGATTTTTCGGCTACTTCCTCTGACCGTGATATACTGATTTTAGAGGGTTTGATTTCAAAAATCAACTTTGTTCCTTTTTGCTTTTTCCCTTCTGCCAGGTATTCTTCGATTGAAGAAAGCTTTTCTCCATTTTCATGATTCTTGGTCAGAAGCTCTTTGAAGTTTGTAGTTTCAATAGGCATCCCCATAAAATCTGAATCATGATTTACTACTAGTATACCATCAGCAGTCATCCAAACGTCAAATTCGGAACCTTCACATCCTAAAGCCACTGCCTGTCTTAAAGAAGCTAAAGTATTTTGTGGATGATTATTTGACTTCCATGCACCTCTATGGGCGATTACTTTGTTTTTATGAAATGATTTTTGAGAATAGCTTAGTTGCATGGTCAAAGTTAAAATTGCAAACAAAAAAAAGAGGCTTTTCATATTATTGGAAATTGAATTTGATCTTCTAAAGTATCAATTCTATTAGAGTTTACTTTCCTGAAATTGAAATCTTATTAAAAACTTCACACCTTAGAATTGAAATTGCACTGTTAATAGAATTAATTTAAATCTTCTTGTGTTTGGCATTTAGCTAGGGTTTAATAATCTAAATAAATTAATTAAGAGAATATGATCACTTGGAATGATGTCATCAAGTTTGCAAATAATGGAAATCCAAAGCCTCCCAAAAGAGTTGAAAAGTCAGATTCTGATTGGAAAGCTATTTTAAATGCCGAAGAATATAGAGTAGCAAGACAGAAAGGAACAGAAAGAGCTCATAGTTCGGATATGTGTAGTCTATTTGAACCCGGTAAATATGCTTGTGTTTGTTGTGAAACAGAGCTTTTTGATTCAACTGTTAAATTTGAAAGTGGAACTGGGTGGCCGTCTTTCACTCAACCTATTGAATTAAGCCATGTTGCCTATACAAAGGATGTCAGCTTTGGGATGATCAGAGTTGAAGCAACATGTAATGTTTGCGATGCACATTTAGGACATGTGTTTCCGGATGGCCCTGCCCCGAGTGGCCTGAGATACTGTATCAATGCTGTTTCATTAAAGAAAGTCTAATCCTAGAAAGGGAACAAAATCATCTTTCAGTATAGATTTTCTTTTAAGTTCAAAATGAATACAAAAAATGGAAATTGGTATAGATAGCTTCGCTGCGACAGAGGCTGGGGATATAGTAATCGATTCAAAAAAAAGTGCAGATTCATTAGAGGAATTGCTCCAAAGAATTGAACATGCAGATCTTGTGGGCTTGGATGTATTTGGGATAGGAGAGCATCATAGAAAGGAATTTCTGGACTCTGCTACTGCCATTATTTTAGCCGCAGCAGCCTCCAGAACAAAACGAATCAAACTGACTTCCGCAGTTTCTGTCATAAGTGCTGCAGATCCCGTTCGGGTTTTTCAAGAGTTTGCAACGTTGGATTTGATTTCAAAAGGAAGAGCAGAGATTGTGGCTGGAAGGGGTTCTTTTACAGAAGCATTTCCTTTATTTGGCTTGAAATTAAATGATTACGACAAGCTATTTGTAGAGAAATTGGAGCTTTTGCTAAAAATAAGAGATCATGAAACTGTTTCTTGGCAGGGACAATTTAGACCACCCTTACATCACCAAAGCATTTACCCAAGACCTTATCAGAAAAAGCTGCCTATATGGTTAGGGGTAGGTGGTACTCCTGGTTCATTTGCTAGAGCAGGTTCTCTTGGTTTACCTTTGATGGTAGCTGTAATTGGAGGTGAAACACATAGATTCAGACCTCTAATCGACTTGTATAGGGAAGCTGGTATAAAAGCTGGTCACGCACCTGAATCATTGAAAGTAGGTTTACATTCCTTGGGCTATGTCGCTAATACTAGGAAAGAGGCTTTAGATAATTATTATCCTGGCTATGCGGAAACTTTTACAAGAATTGGTAAAGAGCGAGGATGGCCTCCCGTAACTTGGAATCATTTTTTTGCCCAAACAGGTGAAAAAGGTGCGTTGGTAGTAGGGGGATTTGAAGAGGTTGCAGAAAAGATCATTAGACATAGCGAAGCTTTAGGTGGGATTTCAAGATTTACTTTTCAAATGGATAATGCAGGCTTATCCCATTCTCAACTTATGGAATCAATTGAGCTTATTGGAAAAGAAGTACGACCAAGGGTAAAACAGTTTTTAGGATAAATTTTACCTGGTAATTCTTATAATTACTGAATGGAAATCAGAAAAAGTGAAGAGGCAGATATCCCTCAAATTATTTCTTTATTGAAAGTTTCTTTAGGTGAGGCTTTGACACCCAAATCTATTAGCCTTTGGAAATGGAAACATTTGGATAATCCTTTTGGTCAGTCGCCAGTGTTGGTTGCAGTTGATGATAATCAAATCATTGGGGTTAGGGCATTTTTGACATGGGAATTTGTTGTGAATGGGAATTTGGTTAAAGCTTGCAGAGCAGTTGATACCGCAATACATCCAGATTATCAAGGGAAAGGTATTTTTAGTAAGCTTACACTTTCATTAATTGATAAAATTAAGTTAGAAGGAATTGATTTTATATTTAACAGCCCAAATACTGAGAGTACGCCAGGATATATAAAAATGGGCTGGGAAAAGTGGGGTAAATTACCTTTGAAACTAGAGTTTCATTTGAATACCAGTAAAAATAATCATCCTTTACAACCAGAAAGCTGGGATAAAATTGAAAATTTTGTCAGAAATATTGAGCAATCAAATGCTATCCAAAACCAAATTCAGACAAATTTAAAAAAAGGCTTTTTGAAATGGAGATATTTTGAATTTCCTTTATTTCCATATTATTTTCTCAGTGATGGTGAAAATTACCTTCTTTTTTATAGAATCAAAGAAAGTAAATTGGGCCGAGAGTTGAGAATTACGGATTTGTTTATTTTAAATAATTTAGAAAAGGAAATAAGGTCTCAGTTACAAAATTCTTTGAGTAAAGTTCAAAAATTATGCGGAGCCAGATTTACCTCCTTTTCAGGAACTATTTACTCCGATCAAAATGCTATCAATCTCGGTTCCCTACCAATCATGAAAGTTGGGCCCCTTGTCACACTTCGAAAAATCAAAGAAGGATTTGACCCTATGAAGATAGAATGGAAATGGTCTTTGGGGGATTTAGAAGTCTTTTGATTTTTGTGAACTAAATCTATAAGGACGATTGTAACCGAATTATTTATTGATCATTTCTAATTTTAAATTCACCCTTATTCATTTTCTATATATTTACATTACTTTCTTCAATTGAGAAAAATGAGAAAACTTTTACCCCTGTTTTTATTGATGGTTTTTGCTTCAGCTTGTATCAGTAATAAGAGAATAACTTATTTACAGAATTTGCCTGATAATGAGCCGATTGAATTGGAAGAGTTTATACCTTTTGGAGAGGTTGACTATAAATATATTCTGCAACCATTTGATATTGTTGAAATAGATTTTGCTTCTTCCGATGAAGAATTAACGAAAGCTTTCAGCTATCAAAGTGCTAATGGCGCTGGAATGTCAGGAATGGGAGGAGGTTCTGGAGGCGGTCAAGGCTCAGACCCACTTTATTTTAGAGGGTATAGTCTTGATCAGGAAGGCTTTGTAGAAGTGCCTAAACTTGGAAAGATTCATATAGCAGGAATGACAGAAGAAGATGCCAAGAATAAAGTTCAGGAAGAAATCAATAAATTTTTTAAAGAGGAAGTTTATGTAAGACTAAGAATAGCCGGAATTAGATACACCACTTTGGGCGAGTTTAATAGTGTAGGTGTTAAAGTTATTTATAAGAATAGAGCTACGATCTTTGACGCTTTAGCAAATTCAGGCGAAACGACTTTATTGGGTAAAAAGAATAAGCTTTTTATCATTCGGCAATATGATGGAGGTAGTAAAATTCATCAAATTAACCTAAATGACAGAGCTATTTTGGCAAGTCCTTTTTATTTCATACAACCCAATGATATCTTGTATATGGAACCGATGAATATTAGACAAATTGGTACTGCGGATAATTTAACCGCTTCTTTAGCTTTATTTGCTGGATTGTTGGCTTCGACCTTACTGATTATTAATTTGGTTGCGGGTAATTAAAATAAAATGGAAAAACTAGACTTAAGTCAGCTCGATAACGAAGAGAAAGCCCTTGAGATCAGGTATGTCATTGCCAAATACATTCGATATTGGCCTTGGTATGTTTTGTTTATATTAATTTTCCTAATTACTACTTTTTTGTTTCATCGATATACTGTGGATGAATACGAGGTAACAGGATCAATGATTATCAAAACGAATACTTCCCCAGAAGCAAGAATTCTCGATAGATCAAATATTTTTTCATCAGGTATTAATTTAGAAAACGACATTTTAAGACTAAGGTCAAAAAACCTTGCTCACGAAGCCTTGCAGAAGGTTCATTTCGATGTAGAATATTTTGCA
>NZ_JAHEBC010000034.1 GCF_024642405.1 Algoriphagus sp.
AACAGATAGACCTGAAGTAGATGGGAGCCTTTTCTTTGATGCTGGAGGAATGAAAAACTGGAAATACTTGGTAGCTCAGGCAGATGGGAATAAGAGTTTGATAGATTTTAATATCATTTCGCCTGCTCCAAAAACTCATTTTAAGGCTGACTTTAGTTTTCCTGTTTTAGAAATTAGTCCTGCGGATGAACCATTCCTGAAGGAGTTGTTAAAAGGAGGTCAAATTGAAGGTTATTTTGTTCATGAATACGATGCTTTTAATGCGTCAGTTGTAACTGGTTTTGTGGAAGATAGAGTTTATGAGCTTGATGACTATACCCGGTTTGAGACCGTGGAGACGGTAATCAAAGAATATGTCCCTGAAGTTTCAGTTAAAACTGTTCAGAAGAAAAAGGAATTTAGGGCAATTAATGGGGTTGGGAATTTTTCCTTTGATTCAAATCCGTTAATGCTAATAGATGCAATGCCTATTTTTGATTCTGATGAATTGGCAAGATTTGACCCCAAAGGATTAAGATCACTTGAAATCCTTACCAGAACATTTTATTTAAATGAAGAAGAATTCCCTGGCGTGCTAAGTTTCTCTTCTTACAAAAATGATTTTGGTGGTTTTCCAATTCCTACAAATGGCATCTATGTAGATTATGAAGGAATACAGCCAAAAATAGGCTCTGCAAATACATTATTTGATTCTCCAGACAATGAAGGCAGAACGATGGACTGGAGAACAATACTTTATTGGTCAAAAGCTAAAGGATCTTCGCCCATTCCTAGTTCCATTGAGATCAAACTACCCGAGATTAAAGGGAAATATTTAATTACTGCCAAGTCAAAAGGAGAAATCTTTACCAAAGTAATCGATATTAAATAACATCAAACCTTTTTAGTTTTCCTTTTTTCTCAGTTCTTGCTGCATAAACTGACTTAATTTTGCCTGATAATTTTTGACATCCTGATCGTATACTGGAGATTGACTTTTCTTTTCGGGGAAAGACTCCATATGCACTGTCTGCGTTGGAAATGCAAATCTGACACCTAAAGCATTGGCAAGTTTCATTATTTTGATCAGGACTTCATGCCTACATCTTAATTCTTCTGCCCAGGTAGGAACTTCAAAAAAGATATAAAACATGATATCTAAGCTAAATGATGATAAATTATTGAAATAGACGTGAAAAGTATCCTTTCTGGTATTTGGGTGGGAGAGTACTATCTCGCGAAGACCTTTAACAAACTCCTCTACCAGATCTGGTGGCGTATCATAGGTAATTGTAATGGTAGAATAGAACCTTCGATATTGCCTTAAACCATGATTATCAATCGTTGCGTCGGCGACTTTTCCATTCGGAATATACATTACAGAATTACGAAATGTTCTTACTCTAGTCGATCTAAAACCAACTTCCTCAACTGTACCATCCAAATCTCCGGAAGTAATCCAATCCCCAACCTGGAAAGGCCTGTCTAAAAAGATCATAATTGAACCAAAAAAGTTTTTTATGGTATCCTGAGCGGCTAAAGCAATTGCCACACCACCAATTGATAATCCTGTAAGAAAAGGGATGATGTCGAGATCAAGTCCTTCTTTTAAGACGAAAAGAGTACCAATAATTATTACAAATGCTTTGAGTGATTTTCTGATCAATGGCACTAATTGATCGTCAAGAGTAGACTCTGTTCTTTCTGCCAATTTTGAAAAATACGCAGCTATCACATCTACGATTTTATAGAAAATGACAGTTATTAAAAACGGTTTTAAGGTATTGATAATTACAATTATCCAAGCCCAAATTCCCGTAGGAAGTTGTAACACTGGAAGAAAAAGGGCCAAAAGTAGGACGATTAAATAAAAGCTGGTAATTCTGGCGACGGGGAGTAAATAGTGCTCACCTATATACCCATAACCGAAGCGTTTCAGGATATATAAAAGCCCTTTGTCTACCAAAAATGTAAACAGCAAGTGGCTTAGAAATACTACAAAAATTAAAACCAGTAAACCTACTAGCTGCCAAAGGTGAAATCCTAGATATTCTTCATTTCCAATTTTTGGAAGAAGATCGAGTAATTTGGCTGTTCCGAATGGATAAGTTTCGGTATGTAGACTGTTTATTTGCCCTACGGTAAAAGCAGAAAATTTCCATTGAGAGCCTATCTTTTCTAAGAAAATACCCGGGAGTTTGGATTTATCAAAGTAATAAATCTGATCAAAGCCTGCAGTAGTATCTCTAAAATCCTGTTCATTGGGAATTTCACTGGTTCTTATAATTACACCCTTCCCTTCAAAAATCTGTTTTAGTTTTACACTTAGATTATCTCCATTTTGAGATTTTACCCCTTTTAAATTTAGTGCTTCAGCCGCCTTGTCAGGATGAAAATTCGCTTCTTCCAAATTATAGAAGAAAGTAAGAGTAGTATAATAGGGTGAACTTAAATTTATCTCTTCAGTTATTTCCCTTAAATCTTCTTGCTCTGTGATTAATTGACCATAAGAAAGAGAGATCAAACTAAATAGAAAGAGAAATAAGAAATACTTTTTAAACATAAGGTTTGGTTTTTTTGCAAGTTAGCTATTCAAAATTCCAGTCCCAAGCTATTGACAAAGCTTAATCTGCCAATAAAAATTCCGTGATTCTAGAACCACTAATAGTTCTTATTAGGTATTGACCTTTGGAAGACTGGTATGTAATCTGTATTGAATTGCTACTCTCCAGTGGCATGGTTGTCAATAAATTTCCCTCAAGATCGTATAAATAACTAAATTCCTGAGTGAGGTCAGTCAGCGCGAAAATCTGCCTATCCGATCCAAAATCAAAATACTGATAGATTAAGTTTTCGCTGGAAACCCTGATATTCATTAACAATTTTTCTGTTTTGTCTAATATCGATACTTCGTTATACTGCCTTGAGACAAACACAAAATCATTTGCTTTTTGATCAGCTACAAGGATAAATTCACTGTCTTTATCATCTTTAATCAGCTGATTTCTATATCCAATTTCTCCATCAAAGTTGCTTTGAATAATTTCCCCATTCGAAGTAATCGAAACAAATTTATAAGATCGGGAACTTGGATCTCTCCAGACAATACCTTCCGATTTAATTGCTTCCCCAAAATTAATAGGAGTTCCCCCTTGTCTCTCACCTCTTCTATTGAATAAAAATAGATTTCCATTTTCTCCCAATGCAACCATATAATCTCCTTTCCCAGGGATTCTGTAATGTGCAGGCGGGCCAGTAGTTTTTTCGTTTATGGAAAGTGGATTCCATCCGTCAAGTTGTTGACCAGTTTTATCCAACAAATAGAGATTTCCGTCCTCAGTACTGATAAAGTATCGGTACTCTTTATTATTTGAGTAATCCACCAGATTCAAATGGGAAATCCATTCGTTTCCTAGATCAAATGGATACCCAGGAAGAAGATTCCCAAGTCGGTCAATTCCGTAAATTTTGTTTTTGGTAGCTAATAAAATTTGAAGCTTTCCATTTTTATAATAATCGATCTGAAAAATATCAGAAACGATAGGGCCATCAAGAGGATAGCTATAAACTTCATCGCCTATTTCATTAAATAGGTGGATGACATTACTTCCATCTTGAACCAAAATATCCTGGGTATTGTCTTGATAATTTAAAGCTGTAGAAGGTCCATAGATTAAAGTTTGATCCAAAGAAATAGTCTTATTTGGCTGAAGGCTAATAGCGTCAACTTGTTTGATTTCAGCTTTATAATCACCTTTATAAGGTATTTTTAATGTTGCTTCCGTTCTGTCAGGGAGTTTATTTATATGTAGAGAAAGCCAAGGGAAAGATTGGAAACTACCGCTATATTTTTGTAGAAATGAACTCCAGGATGGATTGGTGTTTTGGGTCCACTTAGCCCATATTTCATCAATCAAATAAATCTTTGAAAAGCCGGAAGCAGAGTTTAATTCTGATTTTGCTGCAGGAGAATTCGGGGAGTTCCTCCAAGTATTATTGGATGTAAAATCATCCAAGATCAACTTCATTGCCTGTTGAGAGTTACAGAAAACCAAAATGTCATTAATGCTTGTTACGAAAGTCTGACCGAAACCATGGAATTTTCCCGAAAATAGATGGGCTGGAAATTCTTCCTCGGGGATAAATAAAATTTCATAATCTAAGTAGAAATCAGAATTTTCTTCATTTTCAGATTTTTGAAACGCTTTAAGTAAATCCAAAGGTGCGGAGGCATCAAAAGTTCTGGCTAATAAAGCTAGATTTTGATCTGAACCGCCATACTTTTCTAAGTCCAAAAAATAAAGTTCGCCTGAAAAATTATCAAAGAATCCACGGTCAGTTAGCGTCCTTTGAATTTCCCCAATTAAAGTTGATCGATACGGAAATGCACGGTTTTCGATTTTTTGAGTTTCAAAAATACTTTCAAGATTATATTGGGTCAGCGCTAAAGTCCGATTAGAAATCAAGGATTCTATTGCAGTTAAATTAGCTCGAATGGAAGGTGTGAAATTAATAGGATCTGGATGATAGACTGGGCCTACAAATTCAAGCCTGCCTTCCTCAAATGAAAGATCTAGAGCTAATGCTGTATTTAGGATCTCTAGACTGGCTATAGCCTGACTTTCTCGATCACCTGCAATTCCCTTCAACATTGCCGCTAACCCCTTGCCAGAAAGTAATAACCTTCCCGGTGAATCTGAACTTAATGTTGTCCCCGTTATTAGCTTTGAATACGTTTCCTGGTTTTCATTCATATAAAAACGAATCGCCTGCTCAACTAAAAATGAGGATGATGAAAATACCACTAAGTCACCAAGTATTGAAATGGACCACCCTCTGTTGTTTTCGCTGTCGTAAAATTCTATGACCTCTTGGTCCGAGTACATTCGGTTTTGAAAGCGTGATCCAGCAGGGATTTTTGCTTTTATATCCTCAATCAAACCAGAAGTTTTTGACGGGTTTAAATTTAGAGTGTAGAGTAATTCAAAATTTTCAATTCCAGTGGAATGCAAACTTACCGTCAATTGCTCTTTTTGGACAAGTTTTGCTATTTGCCCATTTTCTCCTGTAAGACTGTCTAAAGTTACCAGCTGCTTTGATAGCCTGTCAAAGGCTGGCAGTGTTTGAAAAATCCCCCAAACAGGATCATTAACTAGAGTATTCCAAGTTTCAGCTCCCTGGTAAGTCTCAAAAACAAAAATTGCCTCTTGACTGATTATATCAAGGCTGTTGATTTTACGGGTGGAAAAATAATTTTGATAGACCCAAAAACCGCCTCCTGCTAAAAGGATTATGAATAAAAGAATAAGTAGGCTTTTCCAGATTTTCACAAGTCTTTTATTGTTTCGGGAAACATATTACAAAAATTAGACCTAAGAATTAAGAGGAAAACCCTCAAATTCTTAGGTCTGTTTATTTTAAAGAAACTGGCTTATTTCCCCAGTTTATTCAATACTTCCATTACTTCTTTTACATGGCCTCTTGAAGTTTCAAGAAGTGCTTTTTCTTCATCATTTAGATCTAGTTCAAGAACTTTCTCAATACCATTTTTTCCAAGGATTACCGGAACACCTAAATAACAGTCATCAATTCCATATTCTCCCTCCAATTTGATGCAAACAGGGAATACTCTTCTTTGATTCTTCAAAATAGCTTCTACCATTTGAGCAGCAGCAGAACCTGGTGCATACCATGCAGAGGTTCCCATTAATTTCACTAATTCACCACCGCCGAATTTGGTTCTTTCTATAATGGCATCTAGTTTATCTGCTGGTATTAATTCTGTTACTGGAATACCAGCTACAGTAGTATAACGAGGAAGTGGGACCATTGTGTCGCCATGACCTCCCATAAGAATTGCCTGAATCTCTTTAGGAGATACATTTAATTCAGATGCGATAAATGCTCTATATCTTGCAGTATCAAGGATTCCAGCCATTCCCATTACTTTATTTCTTGGGAGCTTTGAAGTTAAATGAGCTTGATAAGTCATTACATCCAGTGGATTCGAAACTACAATGATGATTGCGTTTGGAGAATGTTTTACTACATTCTCAGTTACGGATTTTACGATACCTGCATTCGTTTCGATCAAATCATCACGAGTCATGCCAGGTTTACGTGGAAGACCCGAAGTGATTACTACCACATCTGAATTGGCAGTTTTACTATAATCATTTGTGCTTCCAACTGTACGACTATCATACTGATTGATTGGAGCTTTCTGCCAAATGTCCAGTGCTTTACCTTCAGCTACACCTTCCTTGATGTCCACAAGAACTATTTCTTCTGCGATTTCGCGATATGCCAATACATCGGCACAGGTTGCACCCACGTTACCTGCCCCTACTACGGTTACTTTGCTCATGAGATTATTTTGATTTTTATTAAATATACTGCCTTAAAAGCGCTGCTAAGTTATTAAACTATGGCTAGTAATAGAAGCTACTAAGTGAATACTTTGTTTGAAGAAAGAGGATTTTTGATGAATGCAATCAAAAAGCTTCGAGCTAACTTATTCAAACATTTGGCGGAGGCTGAAAAAGCCGAAAGATTCTCTGTAAGATTTAAAGAGTCTTTGGTTGTTTTGATTATAGTATTCCGAAAGCGAAGTCATCATTTTTGCCTTGATTTTTGGATTACTATCAAAAACTTCCTGAATAGCAAAGTAAGGGATTACAATTAAATCCGCTTCTTCTGAAACAACGATAGCAGTATAGGTTCTTTTAGCATTCTCTAAAAGTGAATTTTCTCCAAATGCCTCACCTCTTCCTATTTCCAAAATTGTTTCAAAATTATCTTTAACATCGATTGTTAAAGTGATTTGACCTTTTTTGACTAAATATAGGGCCTGACTCGGGTCTTTACTGAAAAACACAACTTCATCTCTCTTATATTTCCGATGATGCATGGCTGGAATAAACCTAGCCATTTCTTTATTTTTCATCCTTTCAAAAAACTTGATTTGTGTGAGGAAATCAAACATTTCATGTTCTTCAGATGTATAGGTCTTTGAAAAAGGATTCCTCATAATTACCGTTTTTTCAGGTATAAAGTCTTTCGGGTTGCTGCTGTATGCTTTGCCCAATCTGCAATTCTGTATCCAATGATCCAAGCAATTTTTTCTCCAGATTCTAAGATTCTGATCTCTTGCTTTTTGATTAATGGAATTTTCAAATCTATCAAAAAGTCACTGATTTTCTTGCTGTTTTTCATTCCTAAGGGAATAAATCTATCACCTTCCTTCCAAGTTCTAATTGTTAAAGGGAAATTTAATTGATCTAGATCGAGCATTGCATTCATGCTACTTTTGTCTAAATCTACTTCGCCTTTTAGTTTAAGAATTTCATATTTGCCCTCCGGAAGTATAAAACCCAGATCATTTTCAGATATTTCAATGGCATCAAAATGTTTTGCTTTCGGAGCTAAAATCAATTGATTTCTGTCAATATTCAAAATGTGGTCTGGGCTTTGGAAAAATTTTCCTGCTTCACCTGCTAGGCACGATTGATAGATTTCTTGAACTTGATCAGAGTTAAATCCGTAGGACCGAAGCCAAAAATAGAGGATTGAGGCAGTGCCATCAAGATGCATGAAATCTTCGAATTTAACAGATTGAAAACCATCTTGGTCAAGGATGCTTTTACTTTTCCATAACTCAAATAATCCGGAAAATGCTCTTCCAGTATCTTTAAGTCTATTAAAGCTTGTAATTAAATTTGCTCTTGAATCTTCAGAAGTATTGTAAATAATGGGTAATACATCCAAACGCAATTTGTTTCTTTTGTAATCAGTTTTTGTATTAGAGCTATCCTCTCTCCATTTCAAGGATTTCTCTTTGGCGTAGTCCAAGATGTTTTTTCTCGAAAAGGGCAACAAAGGTCTAATCAGAAAACCTCTTCTATCTGCCATTCCGTATAATCCTTCTATGCCCGTGCCCCTTAACAGATTTAGAAAAATAGTTTCCAATTGATCATCTTGATGGTGTGCAATAATTATTCCTTGAAGGTTTCTGGTTTTTCGGATTTTCTCAAACCAATCATATCGAATTTCTCTTGCCGCCATTTGGGTCGAGAGGTTTTTCTCCTGCCTTACTCTGGAGGTTTCGGCATGAAGAACATGAAACTCAGATCTCCAACTTTCAGCTAACAACCTGACAAATTTTTCATCATCATCGCTTTCCTTTTCCCGTAATTGAAAATTAACATGAGCGACTTCAAAATTGATTTTAGAAAAATAAAGGAGAGTTCCAAGACAAACACTATCCAAACCCCCACTGCAAGCCAGGAGATACTTCTCATTAGAATCTAATAAGGATTTATTTTTGATATGTTCGATAAATGCTTCGATCATTGATCAAAAATATCATTTTCTGCTAATTTTGCCCCATCCAATAATTTATGACAATTCAAATCTCTCGTTTTTTTCTCGTAATTGGTTTTTTATTGTTTGTGGCTTTTCAAGTCCAAGCTCAAGGTTCCTCTACATTAGAAATAATGAAAGCGGATGTATTATTGGGAGCAAATGGTTTTGAGAGATTAATCGGGGATGTTGAAATGAGAAATCAAAATTCACTCATTTATTGTGATTCGGCTCATTTTTACCGATCTACTAATCAAGCAAGATTATTTGGGAATGTAAGGATTGTAGACCAAGAAGACCCAATAAAAACCACTAGTGCTTATGCGGAATATGATGGAAATAAAAAGCTCGCGAAGCTTAGAAATAATGTTGTTTTTACCAATCAAGAAACGACTTTGTACACTGATTATCTTGATTACGATAGAGGTCTAAACATCGCATATTATTATAATGATGGAAAAGTAGTTGATTCGGTGAATGTTCTGACTAGTGAAAAAGGGAAATATGAGGTCAGTATTGAACGAATCACCTTTGAAAACGACGTGGTTTTGATTAATCCGGATTATACCATGAAAACCAATGATCTGGTTTATATGACCATCCCTAAAACTGCAGAAACAAAAGGGTTGACAAATTTAGTGTCAAAGGAAGGAAACACGCTAGATGCCCAAAATGGAAGTTTTTATGATACTCAGAAAAAACAATTTCGATTTTTTAATGGAGTCGTTGATACTGAAACCAGTAGGGTTAGGGCTGTAGAACTTTTTTACGATGAAAATCTTGCCTATTATGAAGGGAAAGATGAAGTTCAAGTTTTAAATAAAGAAAGAGAAGTAGAGATTTTTGGAGATGTCGGGAAATATTGGGAGGAACGAAAATATAGTCTGGTTTATGGTAATGCGCTGGTAAGGAGGTATTTTGAAAGCGATACACTGTATATGACCTCAGATTCTCTTATTTCACAAGATAATGAAATGGATTCTGCAAAATTTCTGCTTGCATTTCGTTCTGTAAATTTGGTGAAATCCGATCTTTCCGGGAAAGCAGATTCTTTAGTGTACAATTACAGCGATTCCTCTATCCAACTGTTTAAGGATCCTGTCATGTGGAATCAAAAGAGCCAAATTTCCTCTGACAGTATGACTTTTTATATTGAAAAAGAAACTTTAGATCGTGTTTATTTAAAAGACAACGCGTTTATAATCACCCAGGATACTATTCTGAATTTCAATCAGATGAAGGGGCGGAAGATGATGGGCTATTTTCTGGATGGACAAATTAACCAAATGGATATCGATGGAAATGGAGAGTCATTGTATTTTGTATTAGAGTCTGACACGATTTCTCAAGGTGCTAATAAAACTCTGAGTGCAACCATTAAATTGAAATTTAAGGACGGAGCGATACAAAGAGTAAATTATGGAATAAAACCAGATGGACGATTCATTCCTTTCCAAAACCTAAATGATGAAAACTCAAGACTTACGGGTTTTAATTGGAGGTTTGAAGAGAGACCGGATATGTCTACTATTTTTAGATGGAGAACCCCTCAAGAAATTGACTTGAAAGCTAAAAATCTTTTCAATATTCCTGAGATAGAAATAAGACTTCCTACCGAAAAAGAAATTGAGGACGAAATGAAAAAGAGAGGTTACAGGCCTGAGAAAAAGGTTTTTAATTAAGGTTAAAGTCCAATAAAAAGCGGTAACGTCCAACTTTGGAAAAAATTTTATAAAGGTTAACAAGAATTAACCCGATTTTTCTGTGTTCTGATTAACATCAAACTAATTTTGTCCGTATATTGATTACTGTATAAACAGAACACCGCTTATTGATTAGAATTCTACATGAATAACTCTCTCAAATTTTTGATGTGGCTTTGCCTGATGTTCCCGCTATTTGCGGAAGCACAGCAGGTTCGCGTGTTGAGTGAGGACCTTGAATTCTCTGGTGATTTAAACTCAATCCAAAGAAAAACTGTAATACTTCAGAATGAGTCTTCTCAATCAAAAACATATTTCTTAAAAAACTTAACTGGAAATGTTGGTTCCTCTCAGCACGTTAGGATTTGTATAGGAGATGACTGTTTTGATCCAAGAAAAGATCTCGCAAAGATTAGAATCACTTTAGCTCCCGGTGAATTAATGACTGATTTGTATCTCGATTTTGAAATGGGAATAGTAGAAACCCGTGGTAGTTTTGATTTAAACTTTGTTAATCTCGAAAATATCAGAGAGTCTTTTGTAGTAGAAGCTAGGTATGATGTTTCTAATCCTGACGAAAAAATAGATGAGTTTGACTATAAAGACTTAACCTTAAGTGATATTTATCCAAACCCAAGTAATAGAATTGCTCAATTGGATTATCAGTTAAAAAATCCTAATGCCAAGGCGAAAATCACGATAAATAGTTTTATTGGTAACCCTGTGGCAGAATATCAGTTAGATCCTGATAGAAATTCATTGGTGATCAATGTTTCTGATTTCAATCCGGGAGTTTATTTCTACACACTTTTTGTGGACAATAAGAATATTGTGACCAAAAAGCTACAAGTCAAGAAGTAAGCGATCGTCTCTCCATCAATCTTCATTTGAATCCGAATAATTATCCCGTATATTTGCGGTCTTGAATATGAAAATGCGCGTACATAACATTATCGTTCTATTAGTATTTATGGCATTAAGTGCCTGTGGTCCTTTCAATAAGCTTGAAAAAAGCACAAATTGGGAAGAACTCTATGCAGGAGCTAATAAATATTACCAGGAAGGAGAATATAATAAAGCGATTATCCTATATGATAAAGTACTTCCGGTAATAAGAGGAAGTGAGAAAGCTGAATTAGCAGACTATAATTATGCTAATTGTCATTTCAAGACAAAACGCTATATAGAGGCTGCAGGTTATTTTAGTAACTTCTTCAGGACTTATAACCGAAGTCCTTTAGCAGAGGAAGCATTGTTCATGAATGCCTATTCCCTTTATCTTGATGCTCCGGATTATAACCTTGATCAACAAAGTAGTCAAGAGGCTGTTGCAGCAATTCAGCAGTTTGTGACAAGATTCCCGGGCTCTGCCAGTTATGAAAGAGCAATGGAAATGTTAGGAGATTTGGAACTAAGATTTGAGGAAAAAGCATACCAAGAGTCTTCTATGTATTATCGTTTAAAAGACGGTTTATATCCAGGGGACTTCTATAGAGCATGCATTGTTAATTTTCAGAACTTTGCCAAAGACTACCCTGAGAGTAAGTACAATGAAGAATTAGCTTACAAATTAGTAGAAGTTGCAACAGGTTATGCTGAAAATTCAGCTTATGCCAAAAAAGAGGAAAGATTAACTGATGCGCTAAGATTTGCAGGCAATTTTTATAGAAAGTATCCTAATAGCGGCTATACAGCAAAGGTGAAAATCTATGAAGAAGAAGCCAGAGAAGAAATGCAAGATCATTTGGAGTTAAAAAAGAAAGTGGCCGAAAGAGTGGCTCAACAAGAAGCCGAAAAGAAAGCAACTCTTGAAACTCCAATCAACAATAATTAAACGAAACGTAAATAGATCAAAATATGGCAATTAATCCGTCAATTATTACTCGTGATTTAGATAAAATCGCTGAACAGACTGGAAACCTGTATGAGTCTCTTCATATAGTAGGTCAGAGAGCTAAGCAAATTTCTTCCACCTTAAAAGAAGAATTAAATAATAAGCTTTCTGAGTTTGCTTCAACTGTCGATAATCTTGAAGAGGTTTTTGAAAACAAAGAGCAAATCGAGATTTCAAAGTTTTACGAAAGAATGCCAAAACCTTCTACTATGGCTATGGAGGAGTTTATGGAAGGTAAGATATATCATAGATACCCTAATGAAGAGTCTGCAGAGTAAACCTTATGAGCCTACAAGGTAAAAGAATAATTTTGGGAGTTACCGGTAGTATTGCCGCGTATAAATCAGCCCATCTTACTCGTTTACTAATTAAATCTGGAGCAGAAGTGCAAATTATTATGAGCGCTTCTGCTCTTGATTTTATTACCCCTCTTACATTGGCTACGCTTTCCAAAAGACCTGTTTTGGTACAATTCCAAAAAGATGAAACAGGAGTTTGGAACAATCATGTTGAACTTGGCCTTTGGGCGGATTTATTTTTAGTAGCTCCAATCAGCGCAAATACTATCGCCAAATTTGCCAATGGTCTCTGCGATAATCTTTTGACAGCAACCTATCTTTCGGCTAGATGTCCTGTTATGATTGCTCCGGCAATGGATTTAGACATGTATCAACATCCGTCTTTGATTGCTAATCTCAATAGATTGAACTCCTTTGGTAATATGATCTTGGATGCTGAATCAGGAGAATTAGCTAGTGGTTTATCCGGACAGGGGAGAATGATGGAGCCAGAGAATATTCTGATAAGAGTAAATAATTTTTTTAAGCAAAAAGAAGATTTTAAAAACAAAAAGGTTCTCATTACTATGGGACCAACTCAGGAAGCCATTGATCCGGTAAGGTTTATCAGTAATCATTCCAGTGGTAAAATGGGAGTCGCATTGGCAAATGCATTTAAAGATAAGGGAGCTGAAGTCTTTGTGGTTTCGGGGCCGATTTCTCTTGAAGTAGAAAGAAATAGATTTCACTGGACAGATGTTAGGTCTGCCAAGGAAATGTACTCAGCCGCGCTAAAAATTCATTCTATGATGGATATTTGCGTTTTTGCCGCAGCTGTAGCTGATTATGCCCCGGCAGAAATCGCTCCTGAAAAAATAAAAAAGAGTGATTCCGAACTTACCCTTAAAATGGTCAAAAATGTAGATATAGCATTTGAACTTGGGAAAATCAAAAAACCAGGACAGTTGCATGTGGGTTTTGCACTAGAAACAGAAAATGAAGCTGAAAATGCAAAAGCTAAGTTGTATAAGAAAAACTTTAATTTGATCGTTTTAAACTCTATGAAAGAGAGCGGTGCTGGTTTTCAGCTTGATACAAATAAAGTACACATTTATCAGTCAATTGGGGGTTCAATTAGCTCTGAAGTAGCAGATAAATCAAAAATTGCTGAATTGATTATAGACCAAATCAAATTGGCTCCAATTGGGGTTTGAACCTGATTATTTCCTTATTTTTAGAGTTATGAAGAAAGTTTTTTTCTGCATGTTTTTGACTTTTATAAGTCACTTGAGCTCTGCCCAGGAATTGAATTTCACGGTTATTATCAACAGTGACCGAGCTAGAATTCAGAATACTACTGTGTTTTCTACCATGAAGACTAGCTTTGAACAATTCTTGAATGGAAGATCTTGGACGAATGATGAGTTTCGGCCCGAGGAGCGAATCAAGGGGAATATGCTTATAACAATTAATGACGTGCCCCAAGTGGGAGTATATAATGCAACCGTTCAGATACAAACTGTTAGGCCTGTTTATGGGACCAATTACGAATCTTTAATTTTTAATTTTGCTGATAGAAACTGGAATTTTGAATACATAGAATCCCAGCCTCTTGAATTCAATAGATTTAATTTTTTGAATAATATAAGCTCTTTATTAGGGTACTATGCACACATCGCTTTAGGAATGGATTATGATAGTTTCTCTAGTAAGGGTGGAGACAATTTTTACGAAATTGCAAATGATATTGTAAACAATGCACAGCAATCAGGAAGAGCAGGTTGGGTGCAAAGCCCCACTGATCGGCGAAATCGATATTGGTTGATCAATGATATCTATACATCTTCGGTATATGGACCCATCCGTGAAGCATATTACTTATATCATAGACAAGGGCTGGATATTTTACAAATAGAGCCTGAAAAAGCCTACGAAAATATGCTTGAGGCAGTTCGATTAGTGGCTGAAGCGAATAAAGCACAGCCAAATGGTATTTTGACCATCACATTTATGGATGCCAAAGGAGATGAAATTTCAAATGTTTTCAAAAATGCTTCTTTAGAAATCCGGACAGAATTAGTCAAGCTTTTGCTCGAAGTAGATCCCAATAATGCCAGAAAATATAACGAGTTGCTGAAAAGCTAAATGCGATTGATAACTTTGTTCTTTTCCTTTTGATCACCCATGCTTAAATCTCTTAATATTCAAAATTATGCGCTAATTGACCAGCTTTTGATGAAGCCTGGTGCTGGTTTGAGTATGATTACGGGAGAAACAGGAGCCGGTAAATCTATTATGTTGGGTGCTGTTGGTCTCTTATTAGGGAATAGGGCCGATACCAAAGTTTTACTCTTTGAAGATAAAAAATGCATCGTTGAGGGCATTTTTGAAATTGGTGAATATGGCTTGAGAGAATTTTTTGAAAAAGAAGATTTGGATTACGATTCCACTTGTATCATAAGAAGAGAGATTAGTCCAAGTGGAAAATCACGTTCTTTTGTCAATGATACCCCTGTTCTTCTGGATGTGCTTAAATTTTTAGGTTCGAAGTTGATGGACGTTCATTCTCAACATGATACACTCCAACTTGCGGTTGGTTCTTATCAATTGGATTTGATCGATGCTTTTTCTCATAGTAAAGAAGAGTTAGCAAGTTATCAGATCGCTTTTAAAGCTTTCAAAAAAGCTCAAAAGGCATTTCAGGATTTAAAAGAAAAAGCTTTAGAGCTTCAAAAAGAAGCCGATTTTAATCAGTTCCAGCTGGAAGAACTCAGTAGTCTTTCCCTACAAAAAGGGGAGCAGGACGAATTGGAGTCTTTGCAAGAAGTTTTGGAAAATGCTGAGGAAATTAAATTGAAAATCAACGAAATGTTAAATCTTTTCGAAGATGATCAGTTCGGAGTCTTTAATGGAATGACCCAAGCTCACCAGGCACTCGCAGCACTTGAAAAGTTGGCCCATAAATTTGAGCCCTTGAAGGAACGATTCCAAAGTATTTTTATCGAGCTGAAAGATCTTTCGGAAACATTGGCAAGTGAAGAGTCATCCGTAGAAATTGATTTTGAAAGATTGGATGAAGTCAGAGAGCGACTTAGCAAAATTTATCAATTACAGAAAAAGCATGGACTTGCTTCTGTTGAGGAATTGATGGTATTGGAGGCAGAATTGGCGGATAAAGTTTTTCAGTTTCAGAATTTAGATGAAACACTTTCAGTAGCAAAAATAGAACTTGAAAAAGCGGAACAAGCTGTATTGAAATCTGGTAAGGATTTAAGTAAAAAAAGGAGGACTTGTTTTGAAACTTTTCAAAAGGAAATGGAAAAGTTACTGTTTGATTTGGGGATGGAAAATGCTAAACTCAAAGTCGAGCAAAATTCTATAGATCCTTCCGTAAAGGGAATGGACGAAATCGAATTGCTTTTCTCGGCAAACAAAGGAACTTCGCTTCAAGCTCTTAAAAAAGTGGCTTCAGGAGGAGAATTTTCAAGATTACTTTTTGCAATTAAATATTTGATGGCTGACCGAATGGCCATGCCCACCTTGATTTTTGATGAGATTGACACAGGGATTTCCGGAGAGGTTGCTTTGCAAATGGTTCGGATGATGAAAGAAATTGCCATGAAACATCAAGTTATTTGTATTACTCATTTGCCTCAGGTAGCAGGCCAAGGAGATGTACACTTTTTTGTATACAAAGACAATTCCTCTCAAAAAACGATTAGTAAAATCAGGGAGTTAGGTGCTGAAGAAAGGGTTTTAGAGTTGGCAAAAATGATCGGAGGAGCCAATCCATCTAGTTCAGCACTTGAGAGTGCAAAAGAACTATTGAGCCGATAATTCAGACTTAGCGCTCCATCTTTGGGACTGAATGCCAAATTTTCTCTATTTTTACACATATTTTTGAAATCAACCCAATTTTATATGCCAGAAAATTTGCTGAAAGGAAAACTAGGTATCATTACCGGTGCCCTTGACGAGAATTCCATCGCCTGGAAAACCGCTCTAAAAGCTAAAGAACAAGGAGCCCGATTTGTCCTTACCAATGCACCGATCGCCATGAGAATGGGGGCTATCAATGATCTTGCTAAAGAATGTGACACCATTGTCATTCCAGCGGATGCAACGAGTCTGGAGGATATCGAAAAGCTTTATACCGAAGCAAAAGAGTATTTGGGTGGAGATTTTGACTTTATCTTACATTCCATTGGGATGTCTCCAAATATCCGAAAAGGTCGTTCCTATGGAGATTTGAATTATGACTGGGCTATGAAATCCTATGATGTTTCCGCCATCTCTTTCCATAAAATGATGCAAGTAGCGGAGAAGATGGATGTGATGAAAGAATGGGGTTCGATTGTAGGATTATCTTACATCGCGGCACAGAGGGTATTCCCTTTTTATACCGACATGGCAGATGCTAAATCGTTATTAGAAAGTATCGCTAGAGGATACGGTTATCGATTTGGAAAACTTAAAAATGTACGGGTCAACACCATTTCCCAATCTCCAACAAAAACTACTGCTGGAACAGGAATTGGAGGATTTGATTCTTTTTACAACTTTGCAGACGCTTTGTCTCCATTAGGAAATGCATCTGCCGAAAGTTGTGCAGATTATATCGTTACGATGTTTTCTGATATGACTAGAATGGTAACAATGCAAAACCTCTTCCATGATGGTGGGTATTCCTTCACAGGAATTTCAGAAGATATTATGGAGAAGTTTAAAGATTTATAAATAAACCACCCACGTTAAGAAAAAGCTCTTTGGTTATCCAAAGAGTTTTTTTTATGACTGCTGTTCATCTAATACTGGTTTTAAGTTGTGGCAATTTGAACTATCTTATTGCTCTTAATTCATAAAACCATCAACCATGAAAAAATCTTTACTTTTAATTGCATTTTTCTGCGGCTTTCTTTCAGCTTCAGTTAATGCACAAATTGAACCTGCTCCTGACCGAACCGAGGGTGACGGTCAATACGGCCGCCTTATTTTAAGGGGCGTCATTTTAATTGATGGGACAGGGGCACCCCCGATTGGTCCAGTAGATATTGTAGTCGAAAAAAACAAAATTGCTCAAATTCAAATCGTAGGATATCCAGGCCTTCCAATTAATGAAAATAGAAGACCAAAAGCTGGTGAAAACGATAAAGTGTATGACTTAGAGGGTCATTATTTGATGCCAGGTTTTGTCGATTCCCATGCACATATTGGGGGAAGAGGACAAGGGACTCCTGCCGAATATGTTTTTAAATTGTGGATGGCCCATGGAGTAACAACGATCAGGGATCCATCTACCGGGAATGGACTTGGCTGGGTCTTGGATCAAAAAGAAAAATCTGCGGCAAACGAAATAACCGCTCCTAGAATTTTGGCATATACCTCCTTTGGTCAAGGTGCTGAAAATCCAATCACGAATGCCGAAGAAGCAAAGTCTTGGGTCAATTCAAATAAAGCCAAAGGAGCGGATGGGATTAAGTTTTTCGGGGCAAAACCAGAGGTGATGGAAGCTGCGATTTCTGAAAATAAAAGGATTGGACTTCGTTCAGCAATGCACCATGCTCAGATGGATGTAGCTAGATGGAATGTATTAAATTCAGCAAGAGCAGGACTTTCATCGATGGAACATTGGTACGGCCTTCCAGAAGCTTTATTTACTGATAAAACGATTCAGGATTTCCCGGTAGATTATAATTACCAAAATGAACAACATCGTTTTTCTGAAGCAGGTAAACTGTGGGAACAGGCTGCCAAACCTTATTCAGAGCATTGGAATAAAGTAATGAATGAATTATTGGAATTGGATTTTACGTTGGATCCAACTTTCAACATTTATGAAGCGAATCGAGATTTGATGCGTGCCCAACGGGCAGAATGGCATGAGGTTTACACCTTGCCTTCCCTTTGGAATTTTTATGAGCCGAGTAGACAATCTCATGGATCTTATTGGTTTGACTGGACTACTGCTTTGGAAATCCAATGGAAAGAGAATTATAGACTTTGGATGACTTTTGTAAATGAATACAAAAACCGTGGAGGAAGAGTTACCGCTGGATCTGATTCCGGATTTATTTACCAATTGTATGGTTTTGCATACATCCGTGAATTAGAGCTTCTTCAAGAAGCAGGTTTTCACCCTTTGGAAGTCATCAGATCAGCGACTATGTATGGAGCCGAACTCATGGGAATGGAGAATGAAATAGGCACTGTTGAAGTTGGCAAATTGGCGGATTTTGTAATCGTGGAGGAAAATCCACTTCAAAATCTGAAAGTGCTTTATGGAACAGGAGCGATCAGAATTGATGAAAATAATAAGGCCATCAGAGTAGGTGGTGTGAAGTATACCGTAAAAGATGGTATTGTTTACGATGCCAAAAAGCTTTTGGAAGATGTAAAAAACATAGTTGATAAAGCCAAAGCTGAAGAAGGTAGCGTAAAAATCACACAACCTGGTCTAGATTGGTAATCTATTAAATCTATAAAACCTAGAGCCGGGTTATATTGTATAATTTAGTACAGTATAGTCCGGTTCATTTTTAAACCTTTTAGAAAATGCCCTATATTAAAGTAAATGGTGTTGAATTATTTTATTCTGATCAAGGCGTAGGAGAGGAAACAATTATTTTTTCTCATGGATTACTTTGGAGTCATAAAATGTTTGAGGCTCAGGTCGAATTTCTTTCCGCCCGATTTAGAGTGATTTCATACGACCATCGTGGCCAGGGTCAAAGCGAAGTCAAAAGTCCATTTGATATGGATATTCTTACGGAAGATGCCTTTCAACTTATTAAACAGCTCTGCAAAGGCCCTGTTCATTTTGCAGGTTTATCAATGGGAGGATTTATAGGAATGAGGCTAGCCGCTAGACATCCAGAGATAATAAAGAGTCTTATTTTAATGGAAACCTCAGCTAATTCGGAGCCGGTAGAAAATATTCCCAAATACAAAACGCTAAATGGGGTCGTGAAGTGGTTTGGCGTTATTGGCCCAATAGCTACTAAAGTCATGCCCATCATGTTTGCCGAAAGTTGGTTAACAAATCCGCTGAACAAAGAGGAAATAGAATTCTGGCGGAAAGAATTGATGACTAATAAAAAAACAATTACAGGGCCAGTGGACGGGGTTATTTATCGAAATGGGATAGAGGAAGAGTTGAAGCACATCAAGTGCTCAACAATGATTATTGTTGGTGATGAGGACGTGGCTACCAAGCCGGTAAAAGCAAAGTTCATCCAAATGAATATTCCAAAATCCAAGCTACATATTGTGCCTGGTGCAGGGCATAGCAGCTGTATTGAGAAACCTAGGGAAATCAATCGACTAATTGGAGATTGGTTGATTGAAAACAGCTAACCTATTTTTTTCAGTTTCATCCTATTCAAAATTATTTTATTCCCTATAAATGAGATAGTTGCATAAATCTTTGCAATGTTTGAAACATTTACTTACTTTTACATGTATATACATTAAATACATTTGCAATAAAATGGTGAAGATAGAAGAAGCAATTCAGCAAAAAGAGTTTAAAGACCCTTTCAATAAGGCGGTTGTGAACCTATTATATACTCATAGCTACTTTGTGACGAATCAAAATTCGCTTTTCAAGCCTTATGGTATTTCACCAGAACAGTACAATGTATTACGGATTTTAAGAGGTCAAAATGGAGTACCTACCACCGTTTCTTCCATTCAAGATAGAATGTTGAACAAGATGTCAAATGCGTCGCGTTTGGTTGAAAAGTTAAAGATTAAAGAATTGGTAAAACGTTCTGAATGTCCAAATGATAGAAGACAAGTGGATGTATTAATCACAGAGAAAGGTTTGAAAATTCTAGCTGAACTTCAAGCTAAAGTGGAGGAAGAAAACAGGAATTTTATTCACTTAAGTTCGGAAGAAGTAAATCTTCTAAATGACCTTTTGGATAAATTGAGGGGGTAAGTTTTTTTACCTAAATCAATGTATAGACATATAATGTATTAACAAATCAAATAAATTTAAAACCAAAAACAACAATTATTATGGCAACAACTAAATGGATTATCGACCCTACTCATTCTGAGGTTTCTTTTAAAGTGAAGCACTTAGTGATTTCAACAGTTACAGGTTATTTCAGAAAATTCGAAGGAAGTGCAGAAAGCACATCGGAAGATTTTGATGGAGCTAAAGTTTCATTCTCAGCTGATATTGACAGCATTGACACCAACCAGACAGATCGTGATAATCATTTGAAATCAGCAGATTTCTTTGATGCTGCAAATCATCCTAAATTGACTTTTGAAGGCAAAATCATTAAAAACGGTGATGATCATAAATTGGTAGGCGATTTAACCATGAGAGAAACTACCAAGCAGGTTGAATTGAATGTAGATTTAGGAGGAGTTGCTGGTGATCCTTATGGACAGACTAAAGCAGGTTTTGAAATCGAGGGAAAAGTAAATAGAAAAGATTTCGGTTTGTCTTGGTCTGCAGTGACAGAAGCAGGTTCAGTAGTGGTAAGTGATCAAGTTAGATTGATCTTAAGTGTACAATTAGTGAAGCAAACTGAAGAAGTTTTGGCTGATTAAAACCAGTTGTATTTAATAATAAATTACAAGCTATGAGGAATTTTCCTCATAGCTTTCTTTAAACCTCTTTATCCCAGTAATCATGAAGCCATTAATCAGCGGAATACACCATATCACAGCCATTGCTGGAAATCCTCAAGCCAATGTTGATTTTTACTCAGGTGTTTTAGGATTGAGATTGGTGAAAAAGACCATCAACTTCGATGCTCCGGATGTCTATCATTTCTATTTCGGAGATGAACTAGGTAGACCTGGAACAATCTTTACCACATTTCCATTCACGGGAGCCCGAAAGGGAACTAAAGGGACTGGAGAGTTAACTTATACTGCATTTTCTATCCCATCAAATTCCTTAGATTTTTGGATAGAAAGATTGAAAAAATATGGTGTAGCAGTTTCGGATATTTTGACACGATTCGGTGAAAAACTGATTCGGTTTGAAGATCATGATGGAATGGGAATCGAGCTTGTAGCCAATGATTCTGATGATAGATCTGGGTGGACCTATGGTCAGGTTCCACAGGAATATTCTATCAAAGGATTTTATGGCGCTACTTTAAATCTTCGATCCAAAGAATTAACTGAACAATTATTGGTTAACCACATGGACTACCGATTTATTGCGCAGGAAGGTGATAGATTCCGTTATGGGACTGAAGGGAAACCTGGAGATCTTTTAGATATTCTTGTTAACCCAAATGGTAATCGTGGAATGCAAAGTGCCGGTACAGTTCATCACATTGCTTTCAGAACAGAGAATGCATCAAGTCAATTGAAAGTTCAAGAAATCTTGATGAATAACGGCTATCAAGTGACTGAAGTGAAAGATAGAAATTACTTTACTTCCATTTATTTTAGGGAGCCGGGAGGGGTATTATTTGAAATAGCAACAGATGAGCCAGGGTTTGCCATCGATGAAGAAGAAGCTCATTTAGGAGAACTAATCAAATTGCCGGACTGGGCTGAACCAAATCGGGAAAAAATCGAGAAAAACTTAACTCCAGTTGCCTTAAAAACGGAGGATTATGTCTAATCTAAAAACTGCAGGCCTACCACTTGAAAAAGCAAAAAAAGCTGCAATCTTAATCCATGGGAGAGGAGCAACAGCAACAAGTATTTTATCGCTTAGCGATTATCTAAAGCTGGAGGACTTTGCACTTTTGGCACCTCAAGCCGATGGGAATACTTGGTATCCATTCAGTTTTATGGCTCCAGACCTACAGAACGGGATAGCTTTGGAAAATTCCATTTCTATTTTGGAATCTGCTTGGAGTAAAATTGTAGATTCAGGAATCCTTCCTGAAAACATTTACTTGATAGGATTTTCTCAAGGAGCTTGTTTAAGTCTTGAATTTACGAGTAGAAATGCTCAAAAATTAGGTGGTGTGATTGCATTTACTGGTGGGTTAATTGGTGAAAAGCTCCAACCGGAAAAGTATACTGGCGATTTCAATGGAACTCCAGTATTCATAGGAAGTAGTGATAGAGACTTTCATGTACCAGCAAGCCGAATCAAAGAATCGGCAGAATTAATGACAAAAATGGGAGCTAATGTAAAAACATGGCTCTTTGATGATCCGGAACATACTATCCGAGAGGAAGAGATCAACTGGGTCAATACCAATATTTTAATGTGATTTTCTAATCAAAAATTTCCCCGACATTGCCGGGGATTTTTTTTAGAAAGAATAGCTAATCTGAGATCCTTTTTCAGGGTCTAATTCTATCTGCGCATAAACGCCTATTTCCTGTTGAAGCTCTTCAACATGGGAGATAATTCCAACAATCCTATTTTCATGGCGAAGGGATTTTAACGTTTCAAAAACCACACGAAGCGCATTTCTATCCAAAGCACCAAATCCTTCATCCAAGAAAAAGAAACTTTGATCGGCTTGATTGAGTGCTTTTACTTTTTCTGCTAAAGCCAAAGCCAGACAAAGAGAGGCTTGGAAAGTCTGTCCTCCAGAAAGTGTCTTCAGCAACCTCCTTTTACCACCATTCAAATAATCAATTACCCAAAATGTATTATCATCATCGATTTCGAGACTTAGACTATTTTTGCTCAGCTTCATAAATCTCATATTCGCGGTATTGCAAAGTTCCTTGAGATAAATCGAACTCACATACTTGACGAAGCCACTTCCTTTAAATAAACGCTCCAACTCCCGAAGATT
>NZ_JAHEBC010000238.1 GCF_024642405.1 Algoriphagus sp.
GGATCAGGATTCCTTTATGTAAATGAGGAATTGTTAGATCAGTTGCAGGCATATCAAGTAGGAGCATATTCTGAGTTGGGCTATGATCTGCACCAAAAACCATTGAAACTCCAAGGTTATGTTCCAACTGCCCACCGTTATGACTATGGAAGCCAAAGTTTGCCCATGATTAAAGGGGTTTTAGCAGCAACGGCTTTTCATAGCGAAATCGGTAGAGAAAAAATAGAATTAAGAATCCGCGAACTGAATCAATACCTTTTTGATGGGTTAGATGAAATGAAGAATCAACTTCAAATAATTAGCCCTTCAGAAAAGGAGTCCAGAATTTGTATGGTCTCTTTTAAACCGAAAAATAAAGAATACCAAAAAGCATATCAGGAGATAAGCAAAGAAGGATTTAGAATTCGGGTAGTTCCGGAGGGAGGGATCAATGCGATTCGTATTTCAACACATATTTATAACAGCAAAGCGGAGATCGACTCACTGTTGACTGCAATTCAAAAAGTCTTGGGCTAAAAATTATTTTTGCTTTTTCTTCAAATTCTTCATGGCAGCATTTTGAGAGGCTTGTTCTTTTCGAAAAACTGCAATATCTGAAATGAGCTTTAGAGGGATTTCTCGATCGTAAGGAATTTGAACTGCTCCTTTACTGGTTACATAGCTTTCCAATTCTTTTTTGAATTCAATAATGGGTAGGTTGGTAGGGTAAAATCCGATGTGATTCTTCATGGCTGCATAATAAACCAAAACTTCCGTGGTTTTGATTGCTGGCATATGGTAGCTTATGACCTCTGTTGCCTCAGGAACTGCTTTTTTTAGTATTTCTCGGATGGCGTGGAGTTTTTCTTGGATTTCAGGAGAAAACCAGGAAAAGTATTCCTCGACAGACTGTGCTTTTGGATTCATGATGTTTATTTAATTTAAAAGCTGGTAATCATAGAAATTCCGGTTCCCTTGAATTTATCCATTTCTGGTAATGCAGTCAATGAGTCCTCAAGAGAAATTCTTGAACCTATTAAAAGTTCAGGGTTCATTTTACCTGAAAGAATCATCTGTAACATATCGGGGTATCGATACGCTTGCATGCCATGGCTTCCATAGATTTCCAATTCCTTCGATATTACCTGATTCATAGGAATTGAGGCATGCTTATGATCGGCAAGCATCAAACCAACCTGAATATGTTTTCCTCGTTTTCTAAGATTTTCTATTGAATTAAAGCAAGTTTCAGGGCTTCCTAAGGCATCTATTGAAATATGAACTCCTCCCTTACTAAGTTCTCGAACAGCTTCCACGACGTTTGATACTTTTGATGAATTGAGTGTGAAAGAGGCTCCGATTTTCTTGGCTAGTTTTAATTTTTCCTCATCTATATCAATGGCAATAATCTGGGCTCCCAATGCTTTTGCGATCATAATTGCAGATAATCCTATGCCACCACAACCATGGATAGCAATCCACTGTCCTCCAGAAACTTTTCCTTGATCCACAACCGCTCTAAAAGAAGTAGCAAATCGACAGCCTAAACTGGCTGCTGTTTCCATAGAAATCTCTTCAGGAACCCTCACTAAATTGACCTCAGCTCTTTCAATAGCAACGTATTGGGCAAAAGAGCCCCAATGCGTAAATCCTGGTTGGAATTGGCTGTCACAGACCTGTTGGTTGCCTGAAGCACATTCAGGGCATTTTCCGCAAGCACATACAAAAGGTACTGTTACAGGATCTCCAATTTTCCAGTTTTTCACATTTTTTCCTACAGATGTTATGATCCCTGCAAATTCATGTCCGGGTATATGAGGAAGTTCGATATCATCATCATGCCCCATCCATCCATGCCAATCAGATCTGCAAAGTCCGGTGGCTTTAACTTCTATGACTACTCCATCCGAGGTAGGAGTAGGGTCTGGAACTTTGGTGATTTTAGGATTGGATTGAAAGGATTCATATAGCAGAGCTTTCATCATAGATTTTGATTAAATCGAAACTTTCTGGGAGATATTTGCTTAGTTTCAACCTGTAAAGGTTTTCCACATTCAAATTTGGAATCATTTTATCCAAAAATAGTAGTAATCATTCAAATCTTTCAATGAAAAAAGAAATCACATTAACCGAAGCCCAAGAACAAGTTGACCAATGGATCAAAACGGTCGGAGTCCGATACTTCAATGAACTGACCAATATGACCATTTTGATGGAAGAAGTAGGGGAGTTGGCTCGGATCATGTCTAGAACTTACGGAGAGCAATCCTTCAAAGAATCTGATAAAGGGAAAGATTTAGGGGATGAAATGGCAGATATTCTTTGGGTTTTAATGTGCCTTGCCAATCAAACTGGAGTGGATTTGACGGAAGCTTTGCGAAAGAATCTTGAGAAGAAAAATATTCGTGATATCGATCGTCATAAAAACAATGAGAAGCTGAAATAGCAGTTTTTAGCCTGGCCTTTTATTGATCATACAATCCAGTATTACCTTTTTCTAGCAATGGCATCAAACTTTTCACAAGTTCAGGATTATCAGCGGCAATATTGATAGTCTCTAGTGGGTCGTTTTGATGATCGTAAAGTTCGATGGTTGGTTCTTGGTTTCGGAAGTATTTGGTAAGCCTATACCGTTCATTCCTTACCGTTATTCCATTTTTGAAGTAGCTAAAGGCTGTTTGATTTGCAGGATTTTCTTTTTGCTCAATCAAAGAAACCAGGCTTTCACCATCTAATTGATAAGGAGATTCAATTCCTGCTAATTCCAAAAGGGTCGGATAAATATCCACGGATTCCACGATACTTTTTTCTAGTCTGGATTTTTGCTCTGTTCCGGGTATTTTAATTATAAGGGCACTTTTTAATGCATTTTCAAAAAGTGTATGTTTCCCCCAAACCTGCTGCTCACCCAAATGCCAACCATGATCTCCCCAAATGATGACGATCGTGTTTTCTTCCAGATTTAAAGCCTTTAATTCATCTAAAATCAAACCTATTTGTGCATCTGAGTAACTGGCAGCGGCAAAATAGGCATGTTTGATTTTTTTTGCATAAGCTTCGGAAGCTACTTTTTCTAAATCTGGATGTTCTTCGCCCAAAGCATATTGGTTAAACTCTCCACTGGGCAATAAACTGCTTTCGGAAACATTCTTAGGCTTGGTTGGATTCAGTGCAACAGGTATAGATTCTTCATCATATAAATCCCAATACTTTTTGGGAGAAGTAAAGGGAAGGTGGGGTTTAAATAGTCCAACACCTAGAAAAAAAGGCTGGTCTTGGCCCTTTAATTCTTTCAGTTTAGAAATAGCAAGTTGGGTGGTCAATCCATCTGGATATCCTAAATCATCCACTTCACCAGCTTCATAAGGCTTGACTTGCTTGTTCATGCTTTGTCTGTTTTCGCCATCCGCATAAGCAAAAAAAGCATTCCAACCTGTTTTCCATTTTCCTGCATCAAATAGAAGTTCATCCCAGCTGTAAGGTAATTCTCGTTGATCTGAAACTTCCTCCTCGTATTCATAGACATATCCATCCGCAGAATGACTGATTTTCCCTATGCCTACGGTATGATAGCCATTTCTTTTCAAGTGGTGTATAAATGTTTCCGGGATTTCATTTTCGGCTTTTTTCGGAAACTCATTTTGCATGATCAGGTTGCTGAGTTCTGCACTTCTTCTTGGCCTCATGCCCGTAAGCAGTGCTGCTCTGGAGGCGCCGCAAGTAGGAACATGAACAAAATGATTGGTGAAACTTACCGCTTTAGAAGCCAGTTGATCAAGATTAGGAGTTTGTATCTGAGTATTTCCGAAATGACCTAATTCAGACCTAAGATCGTCAACGGCAATAAATAGTATATTGGGCTTTTTAGTTTGGGAAGTTTGGGCAAAAGTTGATCCTATAAAAAAGAAAGGAAGAAAAAAGGCGTAAGTTAAAATCCGGTTCATGGGGTTTATTTGAAGACAAAATGGTAAGATTCATCAAGTTTAATCAGGTTAAAATCTAGTTTAAATAGCTGATAAATCCATCAATTCTTGAACTAATATAAGTTTGAATATACCAGATAAAGAATTTATTTGGAGAGCAACTTTTGCTTTGGGAAAGTAACTATCCTTATTTTCAAGGATAAAGAATTAAGCAAATATGAGATTAAAAGGAAAAACAGCGATTATTACCGGTGCTACAAGCGGAATGGGAAAAGCCATGGCTGAGCGATTTTCTATGGAGGGAGCATCCTTAGTTTTAAGTGGAAGAAGCCAAGAAAGAGGGCTTGAATTAGAGAGAAATTTGAATAAGGCTGGAGGAAAAGTGGTTTTTGTAGCAGGGGATGTAGGGAAGTTGGAGGTAAATGAAATCCTTGTAAAAACTGCCATTGAGCATTTTGGAAAGTTGGATACAGTTGTTACCAATGCTGGAAAATTGGGCCTAGGTTCCATCACCGAGATTTCGTTGAATGAATGGCAAGAAACTATCAATACGAACCTCAATTCTGTTTTTTATTTATCGCGATTGGCAATACCGGAAATGTTAAAGAATGGTGGAGGATGCATATTAGCCAATAGTTCTATTGCGGCATTTAAAAGTTTCCCAAACCATGCAGCCTACTGTGCTAGCAAAGCGGCATTGGTGGCTTTAGTGAAAGAAATGGCTGTGGATTATGGACCAAAAATCAGAGTAAATACCATTTGTCCGGGTCCTGTAGACACACCATTGATCTGGGATTCTGCTCAGGCATTTGAAAACCCTGAAACGATCGTCCAACAAACGGCCAATAATACCTTGATGAAACGCTTAGGAAAACCAGAGGATATAGCTTCGCTAGCTTTGTTTTTAGTTTCAGAAGAGGCTTCTTGGATTACTGGTGCTGCTTATACGATTGATGGAGGAATCCTTGTAAAATGATGGTTTAGATTTCCTGACTTTTAAGCATTCCATTATCTACCTTTCCAATTATCGAGAAAAGATCCAAAGTCAGACAAAAATCAATATCAGATTCGATATTGTGGTTTTGAAGTCTTTTTGCATGGGAAGCTTGTGAAAGAAAACCTTTCAAATCATGCCCTTCTTTTTCAAATAATGCTTTCATCGCCAAAGCCCCATCTTCTGAAGCTTCATGAGTACTTTCGAGACTCTTTACCAAGGCTCCTGCATAAAGAGAATCTTCCAAGTTGAACATTCCCTTCCACCCAGCGCAATGAATCAAAACATCCAGATCTTTTGATTGAAGGTATTTGATAGTTGCTCCTAAGTTTGGGAATGCCCCGATCAATATCTCTTCAGCTCCTTCAGATTTAGAAATTGCTAAAGTTCCATTGGTTGTAGTCATGGCTAGCTTTCTTCCAGAATAAGCCTCATTTAGATAGGCCACAGGGGAGTTTCCCAATTCAAAACCTTCTGCAGTTAAGCCATTCCGTTCGCCAGCAATCAAATAGCCTTTTTTTGACATTTGCCTGCATTCTTCCAGATCAGCAAATGTTTTGATTTCAGTTATTCCATTTGCCAAAGCAGCTACCATCGTGGAGGTAGCGCGAAAGATATCGACTACCACCACAATTTTATTTTCAAGGGAATGAAGATGAATCAGCTCAGGACTGAAGCAGATTTCTACTTTTCTCATTTAGCTTTCAATAAAGGCAGTTTTTCTACCATTGCCTTTAAGTTTTTATTTCGTACTTGGATGAAAATTTCTGTGCCAGGTTTTGAAAATTCAGTTTTAACATAGCCCAAACCGATGCCGACACCCATGCTTGGAGATTGAGTTCCTGAAGTAACTTCTCCAATTACTTCCCCTGTTGCATCCACAATAGGGTAGTGGCCTCTTGGAATACCTCTTTCTTGCATTACAAAACCAACTAACTTTCGAGATACGCCGGCTTCTTTTTGAGCTTTCAAAGCTTCAGAATTAGTAAAGTCCTTGGT
>NZ_JAHEBC010000239.1 GCF_024642405.1 Algoriphagus sp.
AAATGGGGAATATCGCTAGATATGGTTGGCGAAAATACAGATGTTACTGGTGGAACATTCCTTATCGAAAAAATGCCTGATCCAAGTGCAATCTGGACAAGAGGAAATGACAAACACTCGGAATGGGGAGGTTCACCGATGACAGTAGAACAAATGAAACCTCATTATTTCAACGATTTTATATTGACTGTTTTCAAAGAGCAAGGAAGATTTGCTGACTGGGTGGTGGAAACCAATCCTTTCGAAGGAGGTTCAGATCACACGCCATTTCTACAGGCTGATATCCCTGGATTGTTACTTTGGCACTTCACCGATCAGTTTTATCATACGGATAATGATCGCCTGGACAAAGTCTCACAAAAAACCATGGTAAATGTCGGGACAGCAGCTTTGGTTTCTGCTTATACTTTGCTGAATGCCGATGAAAAGACTGGTGATGAATTAGCAAAAATGTTATTGGACAAAGCAATTCAAAGGCTGCAGGCTGAGGCTATTTTAAGTAAAAAAGCTATTGAAACCGGTGAAGATGAGGAAGAGCAAAAGTTAATTTTAGAGACTTGGAAAGATTGGTATTTGAATGCATTGAACTCGATAAGTGATGTTGCTCAAACACCCAATCAAGAATTGGAAGAATCTATTTCTTTTGCCAAACAAAATTTACTAGAGGTTTATCTTAGCATTCTTCAATCATTTTAATAATTAGGTTTAGATGATTACAAATAATAAAAGATTATTGGATTTCCTCTTTGGTATTGCCGAAAGCCTTTTTAGGATTGTCCATCAAAAGCATCTTCCAGTCTTCCTTCGTAAATCCTTTCGCATCTAAATCAGGAATCAAATCTGTGAAAATATTTGTGAAAGGTTGGAAATCTCCTCCATCGGGTTTGGCTGGATCATACCAACCTGCGTCATGGGAAATCAATACATTTCCCAGAATTCCATTTTCTTTTGCAAATAGTAAGCGGTCTTCGTATTCCTGTAATCCCCAACCTATACCATCTAAACTGATCCAAACTCCGAGTTGAGCAGCAGTGAGGTAATTCTGAAAATCTTGTTCTGCCTGAGCATGTACCCAGATAAATGCGGATGGATCAATCTGCATCTTTTGAAGAATCTCTACCTCTTGTCTGGCTGTATTCCAAGTTCCCGTATGTGAGGCTATCGCCAATCCAGTTTCCACATGCGTAATTCCAGCAGCTCGAACCAGTTTTGCATCTACTTCCTTCAAAGGATCTTGTTCATTTACCGAAATCTTAATGAATCCAGGCTTTATCCCAGTATCCCCAATTCCATTCTCATATTCAGAAACCCATCGTTCTGCTAACTGCGAGGCATTTTCCTGAAAGACAAAATCCGGAAGGTATTTCCCTCCTACTGCTCCATAAAATCCGGCATTTGTCATGATTCTAATTCCTGATTGTTCACTGAGTTTTTTCAGCAGAGTTGGATCCTTTGCCAGATAGGATGGAGTACAATCGAAAATGGTTTTTACACCGTATTTACTCACTTCCTGAAGGTAAGGAAGGACTTTGGCGATTACTTCTTCCTGAGAATATCGATCTGGAGAAACTGAATCCGCACCAATAAAATCCACCAACATATGCTCGTGAATCAGGGTGACTCCAAGAGAGTCGATAGGAATAGGGCCTGTTACGGTATTGATATATTCGGCATCAGACCCAGGTTTTGAACAGGAAAAAGATAGGACTAGGAGACTTATCCAAACTAGTAAAGAATGTTTCATCTTTAAAACTAAACAACTACTTGATTGTATGTCAACTGATATTGGAATTGATTTATAAATCTTTGAAAAAAAATTTTCCATTTATTTCAAAAAAAAGATCTGCGCCTCTTTCTCTACTTTATCAGGATTTCTCCGAGTTTGGAAGTTGAAAAAATCAAATCTATTTGAATCGACAATTTAATATTCCAAAAGCCTCTATTGGCAAGTCGAAATCTCGTATTTTACCAATACATTATTTTTTAACACCTATACTCTTTACATCATTTTTAAAGTATTTCAACACTTAATTTTAGTTGATAAAATCAATTTTTAAAATAATACTTTATTTTGTTTTTGGTAAGTTATAAGGTTATATTCATCTGATTTTTATTGTTATTCATACATTTTTATTAAAAAATCATGAAAAAATCAGAAGAAATACCTGTCCTATATGTCACAGTTGCAATTTTGCTTCTTATGACCTTTCATATTTCGATCTCCTATTCTCAGCAAAGGCTTTCGAGCAGCCCTAAAACAGCCCCTAATTTTATTGCTCCAATGATATATAATCAGCCAGTTACGCAAGATCGTATATTCATAATTAATCAGATTCAGAACAATGCCGACTCACCCCAGTTTAGTCAAAAATTTAGCCAAAGCAATATTTCGCTATTGCTGCAAACTCAATCCCCAGCAGTTTCTTTTCGACAACAAGTTCCTAAATCCCAGAAAAACTCTTTACCTATTATTGATTATGGAAATGAAGGTATGAGTAGAATTTTAGCTTTGCCATGTGATGATGCCCCAATTGGAAATAACGATCTTTATGTAGTTGGAAAGGACAAGATTTTAACAATCGCTGCTCCTGGCTTCCTGATTAACGATATAGACCTCCAAGGTGAAGCACTTACAGCTACACAGATTTCAGATAATGTGGATCATGGAACTATAAATGCTTTGACGGATGGATCATTCACCTATACACCAGCCCCTGGCTTTGTAGGAACCGATCAATTTCAGTACCGAATGAAAGATGCTTCAAATAATTCATCAGCGGACATAATTGTGACGATTGAGGTTAGTGCAAACAGTAATCGTACTCCAATTGGAACCAATGATTCATTTGCTGCACTTGCTGGAAAAATACTAAGTATATCAGCGCCTGGATTTCTGGGTAATGACATAGATCAAGATGGAGACGTAATTACAGCAACTGCGATAGTAGACAATGTCGATCATGGAACTATAAATGCCTTGACCAACGGGTCATTTACCTATACACCTAGCCCTGGATTTACCGGCACCGATCAGTTCCAGTACAAAATGAGAGACTCGGAATTAAATGATTCCGATCCTATTACTGTTACTATCGAGGTTTTAGAAGGAAATCGAAAACCAATAGGAACAGATGACTCATATGGAGTTGTAATAAACACTTCATTAACAATTCCAGCTCCTGGTTTTCTTCTAAACGACATTGATCCGGACGGAGACGTTCTCACGGCTACTGTGATAGTAGATAATGTCGATCATGGAACACTAGCTGCCTTTGCAAATGGGTCATTTACCTACACCCCTACTCCCGGCTTTACGGGCACCGACCAATTTCAGTACAAAATGCGTGATCCCGATCAAAATATTTCCGATCCCATTACTGTCACTATCGAAGTCGTAGGAACCGGTGTTCTTCCAGTAGGGTTCTCCGATCAATATCGAACTTCGGATGGAAGTACCCTTACCATTCCAGCTCCAGGTTTTCTTTTAAATGATATAGACCAGAATGGAGAGGCTCTTACTGCCACTCAGATAGTTGACATCACAGATCACGGAACATTAAATGCCTTGACAAATGGGTCATTTATATACACCCCTAGCCCTGGCTTTGTGGGTACCGATCAATTTCAATACAAAATGAAAGATGCTTCTAATAATGAATCAGAGGCTATCACTGTGACTATTGAAGTCGCTGAATCCTTCAACAGAAATCCTGTTGGTATTGATGATGAATACGCGACTACTGCCAATGCAACTCTAACCATTGCAGCACCTGGTTTTCTCAGCAACGACATTGATCAGGACGGAGAAACACTTACTGCCACTCAAATATCAGAGAATGTGAGTCATGGTACCATAAATGCTTTAACAGATGGATCCTTCTCATATACTCCCACAGCGGGATTTATAGGTACCGACCAGTTCAAATATAGAATGAGAGATGCTTCTTTAAACAATTCGGATGACATAACGGTCACAATCCATATATATGAAGGAAACAGGAATCCATCAGGTACCAATGATATCTTTGGAGTAGTAAAAAATACGACATTGACTATAGCTGCAGGTGGTTTTCTTATCAATGACTATGATCCAGACGGGGATGCATTAACGGCTAATTCTATTGTTGAAAATGTGGATCATGGTATCCTTGCAGCCTTGACTGATGGATCTTTTACTTATACTCCCGCTTCCGACTTTACAGGGACTGATCAGTTTCAATATCGTATGCAGGATTCTAAATCAAATTTTTCTGAACCTGTAACAGTAACTTTGGAAGTGGTTGGACCTAACCTTCCGCCAATTGCTTCAGCAAACAATATCACAACTGAATGTACTGGAGAGTTAGGCACAACAGTTACTCTTGATGGAACTAGTAGCAGTGATCCTGAAGGTGGAGCATTAATATTTACATGGTTTGAAAATAATAATATTATAGCAGGACCTAATTCCACCGGAATGTCTGATGTCTCATTCGAAACTGGAGTACACCTGGTTAAATTAAAAGTAGAAGATGAGTGTGGCTTGAGTTCTGAAATTGATATTGTTGTGACAGTTGAAGACACCACGGCACCATTGGTATCAGCCGGATTAGTACCAACTGGATCAAATAATATGTACATGGTTTCCTGTAGCTCCTCTGACAACTGTTCTGAGATTGTCAATAGCTCATCATTTATCCTAATCCCTAACCTAACAAATCCGTCTATTTCATTAAAGAATAAAGATAGATTTAGCCTTGAGATTGATTTGGATAAAAATACAGTTAAAGTGGAGGCTCCGAATGCTGCTTCCTTCTGGGCTAAGGTGAATTTGGATGGTGGAATAGAGGTGACTGACGGGCAAGAGCTTGAAGTGAAATATGAACGAAACAAAAATAAATACGGCTTCGATTCACAGGGTAAACTGATTTCAGTTAAAGCAGAAGTCGTGACATTAAGGTGTACCGCAACTGATGGAAATGGAAATTCTGCCCTCAGTGAAGAATCCCTTCCAATGGTTGGAAATGAATCTTTAAATTCTTCTATTTTACCTGAGGATAATTCATCCATATTCCATAGAAATTATCCAAACCCATTTACTGATAAGACCACTATACAATTTAGCCTTCCCAAACCAGCATTTGTACAGATTATTATCCTTGATCAGAATGGAAAAATCTTAGATGAATTAGCCCGCGAGCAAATGGAAGCCGGTGATCATGAGGTAATCTGGAATAGTGCCAACCGTAATTCAGGTGTTTACTTCTACCGTATTCAGTATAATAATAACATTGTATCAAACAAACTATTACTACTTCGATAGTATTAGCTTTTCAACCAAACCCATAGTAGTCACGGAAATATCCGTGACTACTTTTTTTTAATGATGGATAAATTCAAGTAAAAAGTCATAATAGGGTTATCTATTAATCTGGATGGGTTTCAGAAGTTCGATGTATTAGTTTATTTTACAAATATGTTAGCTATTCGCAATAACAGGAATTATTACGCTATTAAAATTTCAAAAAAACTAGATTGAATATAGAACTTTATCAGAATCCCTTAAACTTGAAAAGTATACTTTTTTAGCAATAACAGGACACTATCAAATTCAAGAAAATGCATTTCCAAACTTTGTTGAAAAGTTTGAAAGTCTAATTTCTAATTCGACAAAAAACTGGTTGGATTATACTCTAAAGAGAGATAGTGAAACGAATCATGATGCTAATACAGAAAAATATTCCGGATCAGATAAAAATAGTTATAAAAATATATGATTATCCGCAATGATGCCAGTATGCTTAATTTCTTTGTTTTACTGGCTCGAAGACCGATGACGGAAGACCGAAGAATCGATTTCTTTTCAATTTACCGAATTCTATGTCGCTTTAGATTA
>NZ_JAHEBC010000240.1 GCF_024642405.1 Algoriphagus sp.
ATACCGTCACCGACCCCTGTATAGTAGAAAAAGTATCTCGGTTCAAATTTCGGATTATCCTAACACAAGGCCTTAACCGCCAGATTAGAAGGATGTGTGAATATTTAGGTTATGAAGTGAGGCAACTAAAGCGAATCCGAATCATGAATGTACATCTTGATATTCCTGTTGGAAAATGGAGAGATCTAACTGAAAAGGAACTCAAGGAATTGAATTATTTGGTTTCAGATAGTTCAAAGACTTTTGATTAAACTACTTTTTCTGATAAACTCTCACATAATCAACCAGATACTCTTTTGGAAACTCGGTACTTGTTGGATCTCCGCCATTAGACCCTAAAGCCAAATTCAATAAAATATAATGTGGCTGATGGAAAGGATTGAATCCATCTGGGTTTAGGGTTTTGTTTAGCTCTATTTCATTGAGCAATTTATCGTCAAGAAAAATTTTGATAAAATCTTCCGTCCACTCCATTTTCCAAGTGTGAAAATTCTCAGCCCAAAAAGCGTCTTTCGCTAAAAAATCCTCAAAAGGAATTTTTGCTTCATCCCAATTTGCCCGTTTAGTCTCATCTGCCCAGGCAGCATTGGCCAGAATTGTTTTTTCACCTTTTATCTGATAAAATTCCATTACATCCACCTCTCCATTTGCAGGCCAAGGCTTACTTATTCCCAAAGTCCAAATGGCAGGCCACATTCCTGAAGCAGTATCAATTTTGGCCCGGACCTCCATGATCCCATATTGAAACTCAAACTTCCCTCTTGTATTAATACTAGACGAGGTATATTCAGCAAATTCCCTAGACTTTTTCCAATCATTACTTCCTGCCTCAAACCTAGAGTTTGTAACTTTTTCTTTTTTCCCCTCAATTCTTAATACTCCATTTGTCTGAATTGCATTAGCTTCTTGGTACCACTGAAGCTCATTGTTTCGAACAAATCCTCTTTCAAAATTCCACTTTGATTTATCAACTACCCCCTCTCTATTAAAATCTTCTTCCCAAATAAGAGTATATCCTTTAGGGGAATCTTGACCATACAAGGTTTGAATATGGAAAATAAAATAAAAGGCTAGAAAGAGTTTTAAAACTGTTCGCATAGAATTGAATTTGATCTTTTAAGATACGGTAAATGATTCTTTGATCTATAATAACAATCAAGACAGGGTAAGATTTTTGGAACTGAATTATTAAAAATGTAACGCACAATTGTGTCTACAACAAGTTGAATTTCAAATCATTAATAAATAATTCTCGTATAAAGAATACAACCAAAACCCAAAATACTATGAATACTGTATCAAGAATTGAACAATGGGCAGATGCTCATCATCCTCAGTGGATTGATTTTGTGAGGGTTATTTTAGGTCTTTTTATTCTTTATAAAGGCATTTTATTTATTTCCGACACGGATGCACTTTTAAATATCATGAAAAGTGCCGACTTACAATTTGTAAATCTCGGCTTAGCACACTTTGTTGCTTTTGCACATTTAGTAGGGGGAATCTTAATAGCAATGGGGTTGGTAACCAGAACTGCTATTGCATTTCAGATCCCAATATTATTAGGAGCTGTTCTATTCGTAAATAGTAGCCAAGGTTTTCTTTCCGTTTCTAACAATTTAGAATTTGGGATTTCCTTAGCTGTATTGATCCTTTTGATCGTTTTCTTTATTTATGGATCGGGGAAATTTTCAGTTGATCATTGGATGAAGAAGCATCCTAATGGATAATAACTTAATCGACACGTCTATAAGTCAAAGCCCCAACGCAATTTAAAACTCTGCCATTTGGAGTGTCATTGCAAGGAAACAATAGATCAAAAGATCTGTTGTTTTGAGAAAAAGTGAGTTTGGCTGTGGATGAAGATACATTCTCTATCTCTATTTCTTTCAGCTTGTCTTTGGGAACATAGAAAAGATACGCATCCAATGCCAATAAATATTGACGTTCTATTTCCTCAGTAAATGCCTCCCCCCTTAATTCATAATTTCCAGTGGAATGGCTGTAGTATCCTAAAACTGTTGGCGTTTCACTTTCCCGGATCAAAATATTCTTTTCAAAAGTCCCATTTGGATCGAAAACATATTGATAGATAAAAAAGAATTGCTGATCAGGATTATAGAAAGCATATTCCCAAGTTCCTTCTAAAGGTTCCAAAGGAAGTATGTCTTTGTCTTCTTTGCATGATGAAAATGAAAAGAAAAGAAATGCCAGAAATAGATATTTATAGAACTTCATAAAATTATGATTTCGAGACAATTAAGGAATATTATATTTTATTCCAAAACGAGATTAATCATTAATCCGCTACAAAAAATAATCATTTATTATAATCCGGCTTTTCCTCTTCCAATGGGAAGGTTTGCATAGAGAGCCCACTGGCTATAATGTTGTTTTCCTTCAATATCTTTTAAGATATCTGTAAGTCCAGCATGATATCGAATCCCAATTGCGTTCACTTTATCTTTTCCAAAGTAAGTTCCAGCACCAAAAATCGCGCTGAAATCCATTTTCTTAATTTGATCTCTGACATCCACTTCCAGTTCTAATTTTCCATCAGGAGTGTCTGCCTCAAAATAATCATATGCTGATTTGAGTCTGTAGGAAATTTGTGGTCCCGCCTCGACAAATAACCACTTTTGACTGCGATATCTAATCGTAACAGGCAGGCTTAAATATTTGATTTTTCTTTCTACTTCAGTTCCTGAAAAAATTGAATTCAAAGAGTTATCCTCTAATTCATAAGCTGTTAAACCTTTGGCTCCTCTGCCATATTTCGCCAACATTCCCAGGTTCATTTCTATTCTATTTTCCCATCTATGGGTAAAAGATAAACCTAGGTTAAAAGAGTTTAAAGCATTAGAGGGCTCAAAGTTCGAAATATTATTACTGCTGTAATCTATATGTAAGCCAAATAAATTGTTTTCATTATTTAGTTTATCTCCAAAGATCAAGCTCATTAGTACTTGAGCCTGGAGACTTTGCTGAACAAAAAATAAGATCAGAAAAAAGAAAATTTGTCTCTTGTATGCCATTAATTCAATTTTTTAAATAATCCAGCAAATCTATAATTAAGGTTCAACAAAAACTGACTTCTTTTACCAAATACGCCAACTTCCGTTCGAAGCATCCAATGCTTATTGTATTGAAATTGAGACCCAAGAATTAAGTTAAAAGGGGCTGCTACTTTTTTATCGATTTTATAATCCACACTTGTATTGCCTGGGTCGATTCCGGAAGCTACTTCTTCTAGCTGATTTATTATCTGTTTAGCTACTATTTTTTGTGCTGGAGGTAGGCCATCCGCCCATTGATTAAGGGATTCAATAACATTACCTTCACCAAATCCAGGAAAGATATCAGCTACAGTGATACTTCCTTGAGTATCATTTTGGATTACCTGATAAAAGGCCCCAGCCCAAATTGAAAAATTTCTCTCTGGGTTACTTAAAGATGGGATAGAATGCCCAATCCTCAAACTACTATTAAATGCAGGAACTGGCTCTACCACTACTTCCACATCCGCAAAATTGTAATTGTTATCCCAGGCTACCCAGATTGGACCAAATGCACCTGTAAGGGTAGCACCTAATCCAAAACTGCTGACTGAAAAACGTTGACTGGTTTGAAAACCAACTGGGCTCAAAAGAGTCACATCGGTTTGTGTGGTCCCTCCACCCAAGATTCCATAAACGTTCAAAAAAGGTAATACCCATAGATCTGGTCTTACTGTATAAGCATTGGTTGTAGCTATAGTGGGTCCAAACTTAATATAGTCACTTACGTCGACCATCTCACTTCCATTAAAACCGATCAATGTCTTGTCAATCAAAATTTCTTGCCTTTGGGTAAAGTAAATACCACTAACTCCCCAAGCATACGGCAAATCATAACCCCTCTTGTAAGCTCCCTTTCCAAGGATTGGAAATATGTAAGGGTAATCGATTTGCTTCAAACTATCAAAATAAGATTGGTATAGTGGATTGAAAACTTTTTGAGCTCCTTGTGCAAATACCTCAATAGAATAGGTTTGGAAGACAATAATCAAGAAGAAATAAAACTTTACTCTTTTCAAAATTTTGAATCTTTAGGCGTAGAAATAATTTAAGCAAGTTGAAAACAACTTTATTTAGGAAACAAGAAAACAACCACTGCTCTCCAACCCCAATCTGCTTTTCCTCCTTCAGGTGCAGCTAAATTTAATCTTGGACCAACGGCAAATTGGGTTTTCTGTTTTCCCAAACTCGTCACAGCACTGATCGTCGGATTCAACCAAATGGTAGTAGTTGATGCTTTCCAGTTTTGAGTCCATTCCATATTAGCCCCAATCCCTGCTCCGGATTTCCAGTTATATGTTATAAAAGGTTGTAAGAACATCTGGCTGATATCCGCCCGATCTTGGTCTCCTGCGACAGACCAAATTTGATTAATCAATCCACCAACAGTCCAACCGTTCATTTGCTTTAATGCTACTGCTGTTGGTCCCATTCCAAATTTCTTAGTAGTCAAAAAATCATTTGTTCCCACAGGTAACAGAAGCGCTGGCCCAACACCCCAAGTCAGTTTTTCTGATTTGGAAGGCGAAAAGAATGCAGACATTACCGCATCCCCAAGACCAGATTGCTTTTCTCCAGGTGCTGTAATATTATATTGTGTTACAATTGGCAGTACTACCCGAGTGATCAAATTGATATTTTCATTGATCTGAACAGGAATTACGGGCTGAAAATTGACCGTATTTCTAGTTCCTTTAAATTCTCCAATTCCATAATCCGTATTTATTTGAAATGGCACCGAAATTAAAGATGCAATTGGATTTGCCAACTCCTTTGCTAATTCAGCAGCATCATCTTGACTTTTGCCTGCGAAAATCACACCTACGAATAATAAATAGGTAATACCAATACTCTTCTTCATATTATTTTTTCGTCAAATTCTATTTATCATACCAATTCCATCAAAATTAAACATTTCTATTTAGCCATAGCTATTGAAGGATTTTATATCCTTTGATTTCGAATTAAATAAAATTAGAGTTCCGGTGCCTTTCGGTGTTTTGTGCCTTGCTCGTATCCATAAGTTAACCGAATCAAGGTAGGTTCTGAATACATTCTCCCCAAAAACTGCAACCCAGCAGGTAGGTTTCCAGAACTGAATCCCATAGGAATCGTGAAGGCCGGCTGACCGGTAGAAGGAGCTATGATCTGAGAATTATCTCCACGATATTCTTCTTGAAATTTATCAATTAAAGCTGGACGATTGTTCCATGTGGGATATACTAAAGCATCCAATTGCAGCGAGTCCATGGTTTTTTCTATTGCTTCACGAAAAGCGATTCTTCGCTCATCTTCATAAGCATTGCCACAAGGAATTTCAGGGTTTCCCCTTCGTAAATTATTATCTCCAAAAGAGGCAATTCTTTGGCGGGTGTAATCCGATTTTGTGCCTACTCGCATTACATCTTCCAAACTTCTGATTGTATCTCTTTTCACGTAAGTCTGGAGAAAATCCTCCAAATCTTCTTTAAAAGCAGGACACCATTGGTCTTGTCTCAATTCATCAAAATTTGGAACGATAACCGAGTCTACAACCACAGCTCCTAAACTTTCCATGTCTTTCATTGCCTGATTAAAAAGTGCAGAAATTTCAGGATCAGGGTCTCTCTCACTGAGCGTTCGGAAAACACCGATCCGAGCTCCACGCAGTCCATCTTTATCCAAATATTGCAGGTAATTACTTTCTGCTTTTCCCTCTGAATAAGAAGTCAAAGGATCTTTTGGGTCTATTCCAACCATGACTTGCAGCACTCGGGTAGCATCTTCAACAGTTTTGACCATTGGGCCCACTA
>NZ_JAHEBC010000241.1 GCF_024642405.1 Algoriphagus sp.
CAGACTTTTAACCTCCCATAAAAGGGGGAATATTCCTGATTATGAAATAATCCTGACGAAAAATGGTTTGGTTTTGGAAAAAGAGAAAGACTTTTTAAAAGGTTGGGTAAAGGCCCAAATCTGGGCTAAGAATAATTAGTTTCTGATTTTAGCTTTGTCAATGATCTTAGAAATCATATCATCATAATACTTTCCATTTCCAGGCCCGTACCAGTTCATCTCCCGGACTTCATGAAAATTTCTATCATAGTATTGGTCAGGAGTGATATAACCCATGTAGCCGCCGTTAAATGTGGTAATGATAAGGTTTAATCCCAATGACTTTGCCTGATCTTCCCATTTTTTAAAAAATACCCCGGAGATTTCTCCACTGGACGCAATCATCAACGTGTTGCCGATGATAGTGACGTCAAAGTGAACATTGGTCTCTCCCAATAAATAATTAAAGAGCCATGGTCGGAGTCTCAGATTATCTGTAATCCTCAAATGGGGATCCCTGAGTGCAATTGGTAATGTTCCGATTTCAATTCTAGTGCGGTGTACAATTGAAGAATCAGTAATTTTAATCTGCATAACCGAATCCAAGTCATGAGCATACTTCTCAACCAATACTGGTGTATTTCCTGATGCCAGAGGTCTATGACTTCCTACTGTACCTGCGGCGAACATGGCAAAATCATAATTATCTTCTTCCAGATCTTTCATGAGATAAAAGGGATAATCCCCAGAAAGCCCCATGAATTTGGAACTCAAAATCGTAGCATGAGCAGAATAAGTGAAGAAGGTTGCTTTTTCCCCACTGTTTTTTGTGAAAATTAATTGGCGAATAGAGGGTTCGATTGGATCGTCTTTAATAAAGCGGTTTGAGACATACTCCCTCGCATCAATTTTCCTAAACTGAATAGTAACGGTATCTTTTGATGCAATCGCTTTGGATAAAGCAGATATGGTTTTATCAACAATAAGCTCGACTGTTTCTTCATTATATCCTCCAAAGGCCATTTCTCCCAAAGGGCCAGGCATATATCCACCCATTCCGGCATGAGTGTGAGTTGCGGTGAAAATAACCTGATCAATGGGGAGATTCTGATTTTTAATTGCTGACATTACTTCTTCAGCTAAATGCGGATGCACAATTAATAATTCATAGCTCAGCCAAGCAATGTTGGTTTTACCATTTCCCAAAGCCAATGCTTTGACAAAGCTACTATCCTGTACAAATTCATAATTTCCCCTCGGAGCGTAGCCGACAAGTTCCACGGGTTGAGGAGGAGTCATATTTGCTTTTCCCCAACCTGCCAGCCAAGTATCGGTTTCTGATCCTTGCAATTGAAGCTGATCTAGCGCGTTCATGGTTTTGGTATAAAACTCCTGATCCTGAATCGGAGATCGATCCACCGTGGTTAAAGTAATTAACCCAAGCAAAAAAATAAAAAGGAAAATCCCGATAAGAATTTTCCCTATTGTGTACGCCAGCTTACTTATTGTCATTAAGAATTAATATTCAAATTTTCCGTAAGGGCTTTGGATGGTGACTTTTTTGCCTTCATTTGGTTCAACTCTTCCAATAATTTGAGCTTCTACACCATATGATTCCGCGATGTCAATGATTTCTTCAGCATAGCGTTCATCAAGATAGACTTCCATTCTATGGCCCATATTGAAGACCTTGTACATTTCCTTCCAGTCAGTACCACTTTCTTCTTGTATGATTTTGAAAAGAGGTGGAGTTTCGAACAAATTGTCTTTAATGACATGAACGTCATCCACGAAGTGAAGGACTTTGGTTTGTGCTCCACCACTACAATGTACCAATCCATGAACTCTTGGACGCATGTAATTTAGTATATCTACCATGATTGGAGCATAGGTGCGAGTTGGGGAAAGTACAAGCTTTCCGATATTTACCGGAGACCCAGGTGCCGCATCTGTCAAATTATATTTACCAGAATAAACTAAGTCTTCTGGAACAGAAGGGTCAAAGCTCTCGGGATATTTTGTTTTCAATACTTTGTTGAATACATCATGGCGGGCAGATGTCAAACCGTTACTTCCCATACCGCCATTATAAGATGTTTCATATTTAGCTTGACCAAAAGAAGCTAATCCAACAATCAAATCTCCGGCTTGGATTTTATCATTGGAGATTACTTCATCTCTTTTCATCCTGCAGGTTACGGTACTATCTACAATGATGGTACGCACCAAGTCACCAACATCAGCAGTCTCCCCACCTGTCAATACAGCATTAACACCATTATCACGAAGCATTTGAAGGACTTCTTCAGTTCCTTCGATAATCGCAGAAATCACCTCACCTGGAATAAGGTTTTTATTTCTACCAATAGTTGAAGAGACTAGAATGTTATTGATCGCTCCTACACATAACAAATCATCCGTATTCATGATAATTGCGTCTTGCGCTATTCCTTTCCAAACGCTTAAATCGCCTGTCTCTTTCCAATAGGAATAAGCAAGGGAGGATTTGGTGCCAGCTCCATCAGCATGCATGATATTGCAGTAATCTGGATCATTTCCGAGCGTGTCTTCTACAATCTTACAAAAAGCTTTTGGATAGAGACCTTTATCAAGTTTTGAAATGGCTTGATGTACATCTTCTTTGGAGGCGGAGACTCCGCGCTGCATGTATCGCTCGTTCATAGCTGCAAAGTTAAGTATTCCATGTCAATTCGAGGATAAGTTTAGGAAAACTTGAAAAGAGAAAAGTGGTCAGAATTGGAATGAATATCCAACTTGACCACTTTTCATTATTTACATTTTCTTTTACTCAATGATTTCAATGACTTTGAATTCAGTTCTTCGATTTATTTGATGTTCCTCTTCAGTTTGAGCATTTTCAATAATCAGTTGACTTTCGCCATAGCCTTTGGCTACTAATCTGCCTGGATCAATTCCTTGGGAAACTATGTAATCAACTGCAGACTGAGCTCGTCTTTGAGATAAGTCCTGATTGTAAGCATCGGAAGACCTATCATCTGTGTGTGAACTTAACTCGATCCTAATGGACGGGTTATCTTTCAATATCTGAACTAATTTATCAAGTTCTACAGCTGCATCAGGACGAATCTCAGCTTTGTCCAAATCATAATAAATGTTTTCTAAAACAATGGATTTCTCTAAAATCAACTGATCTAATACGATGGTGGTATCCAAAGTAATATTGGTGACCTCTTGTATCAAATCCTCAGGTTTTGGTGTCTTTCCAACTGTTGTATAAGGAATAGATTTGGAGAAATAACCACTTTTTGAAGCGATAATCGTGAAATCGGCATTCGGCTCTAAGGTGAACCTTACCCGACCATTTGTGTTGGAAAAATCTCCACCTTCTTGATTATTCTCTCCGTCATAAAGTACCACTCTGGCCTGTTCCAAAACTGCATCCGGTTCACCAGCTACTCGCTGTTTTGTAAATACATTCAATAGAACGTTAACTATTTTTGGTTTCGGAGTTTTATCCTCAAAGAAGTAAATATCATCATCACCTTCGCCGCCTTCTCTGTTGGAAGAAATAAAACCTGTCTTTGGATACTCTGTAAAGAATATTCCAAAATCGTCATCAGGGGAGTTAAAATTCTCACCAAGGTTTTTGATGACTTGTTTTCCTGAAGCGTCGTTCTCAGCTACAAAAAGATCTAACTTTCCATAACCAGGATGGCCATCAGAGGAAAAGAAGAATTTTCCATCTGCTTCTGGTCTTGGGAACATTTCATTTCCAGGAGTATTAACATTGGGACCAAGATTTACAACATTTCCAAAATCACTATTGGCAAGTCTGGTTGCTTTATACAAATCGATTCCGCCATAACCTCCGGGTCTGTTGGATGCAAAGTACAGTTCGTCTCCATCTGGACTAAATGCAGGAGTTGAATTCCACCAATTTTCATCTTCATTTACAGGCATCCAAATTGGTTGAGTAAATCCAGAGCCTCTAAAATAAGATGCAAAAAGAGCAGTTTCAGGAAGATCTTTAGGAGAAGTAGAATTTCCTCTTGCATAAATAATGGTATTTCCATCCGGGCTAATCGCAATTGCTGCCTGATTCAATCCTTCCTCATTTTGAAATTCGGGTAAAGCTTGGATGCTTCCTACATCCACTCGGATTCCTTCAGCTCTTGTTCTGAACAACTTGGTATAAGGCGACCCATCAGCAGGATATAAACCCGAAGCTTGTCTTCCACTGGTGAAATAGATAAAATTCTCACTGGTAACCGGTGCATAATCAGCCCCAGCGGTATTTAATTCTTGGTAATTTACGAGCACATGGTTTGGAAAATAATTATCAATACCGTTTGCAAGATTGATCGTTTCTATTTGACGCTGGGTTTCGGCAAGCAAATTTTCTTCTTGGGTAAATCCTTTGGCTTCCTCGAAAGCTTCTTTGGCCTCATCATCTTTTCCTTGAGCTTTTAGGCTTTGTCCAAGTCTGAAAAGATTTTCAAACGAAGGCTCTTCTTCGGCTAACTTTTGATAATAAGGACCAGCTTCCTCAATTCTATTGGACAATCTGTAACTTTCGGCCACCGCAGAATTAGCTTCCTTGTTCTCAGGATCATCTTCTAAGATTTGAGAATAGGAATTTATAGCATACTGATACTGTCCTGAAAGGAATTGATCATTGGCTTTTTCCTGAAGGCTTTTACAAGCGTTCAAGCTCAATATGAGAATAAAGGTGATCCACAAAAAATGGTTTTTCATCTGAAAGGGCTATTGATGATCTATCTAAGCTGAATATTACTAATTAATTTGGGAAAAATTTGTTTAACCAACTAGACTTCGCAGGAATCCATAATTGATTTAGTTCAGATTTCTCCTTAATTAACGGGTTTATCACTTCTGTATCTGTTGAAATTTCTCCGGATAGGACTTTTGATTTGATGCCTAATGCAGGTGAAACTTTTATTTTATTTTGATTTTTATAACTCACTTTTCCTTGATTGGTTAGATCAATACCTAATTGGCTTTCGAGTTCACGAAGCAATCGAACGGAACTATCGATAGAACATCCGCTGGCTCCTAAGTTACTTTCATCCACAGCTAATAGGATAATTTGACCTTCAATAATATCAAAGGAGGTTGGCATCAAATTGCCATGTGTATTCCATCCTTGACAAAATGTAGTCAAACGACTTTTAATTTGATTTACTTCTTGCTCACTGAGGGGTCTTTCTGCTTGGTATACCCATACTCTAGCATGCTCAGGCATTTTATTAAAATCAACGTACATAATTCATTATTTATTGGCAAAGAAAAACCCTTTCTACCTAACGGCAAAAAGGGTCAAATTGATTCAATCATTTAAATCAAATTCCCATGTCTTTAGCAATCATTTCTGCTAGATCATAAACTTTCACTTCTTCTTCCTTCTCTTTGTTCTTTACTCCATCGGTCATCATCGTGAGGCAAAACGGACAACCAACGGCAATTGCATGAGCTCCCGTAGCTAAAGCTTCTTCAGTTCGCTCTATATTGATGTCTTTTTTTCCTGGTTCAGGTTCTTTAAACATTTGTGCACCCCCAGCTCCGCAACATAGTCCTTTGGTCTTGCAACGTTTCATTTCAACTAATTCAACATCCAAAGCTTTGATTACCTCTCTTGGAGCCTCATAGACATTGTTGGCGCGGCCAAGGTAGCAAGAGTCATGAAAGGTGATTTTCTTACCCTTAAATTCTCCTCCACCTTTCAAGGCTACTTTTCCTTCGTTAATCAATTGTTGAAGAAACTGGGAATGGTGGATCACTTCGTAATTTCCTCCTAAAGCTGGATATTCGTTTTTGATTGTATTGAAACAATGAGGACAAGCTGTTACCACTTTTTT